>JANLTD010000821.1:0-1604 GCA_031362765.1 Acidobacteriota bacterium
CATGGCCCGCGTGCTGGACATCCTGCTTGCCCGCCCGCAGGAATGGCCGCAAGCCGGCCGGCTACCGCCACGTCCGACCGTTGTTTCACGTCCGCGCGTACCCGACGAAGCCCGATTTATTTCGAGCGGTTTGTTTATTCAGGATGCCTGGGAAACAATTCCGAATCGTCTGCGCCTGAGCGGCGCGTTGCGCTACAATGTCGGTTCATACAAAGCAAACGGAAGCGACAGTCCAATCGTCAATGGTCTTCGCCTGTGGAACGACGATAGTCTGAGGGTGGCTGATCTTTCGGGAAGGATCGGCGCGGTGGCGCGGCTCGCCAAAGGTTTTAACCTTGCCCTTAACTACACACGCGGTTTTCGCTATCCGAGTATGACCGATCTCGGAACGCTCGGATTGACCGGCGACGGATTTGAGGTTGATTACACATCGGCGATAAATTTGGGCGGCACGATCGGCACGGACGCAAGCGCCAATGCCGTTTCGACCGGATTGCCCGTTGCGCGTCAACGCTCGGAATATTCCAACAGTTTCGACATCGGTCTGCGCTATACAAACAAGCGTTTCGACACCGATTTCACGGCGTTTTATTTGCAATTGAAAGATACCATCACGAAACAGGCTTTGATTTTGCCGCAAGGCGCGGTCGGGAGTTTTTTTGGCGACCAACCGATCATCAGCCAACGTCCGAACGGCACGGTTTTCGTCGCACTTTCAACTTCGCCCGTGCTTGTGCGAAGCAATTTTACTTCCGCCAGGCTTTATGGATTTGAATACGAACTCGAAACAAAATTGACCGAAAAGTTAGAACTTCGCGCCAATTACACATTCATTCACGCGGCGGACGAAGGAGGCGGATTACCGCCGAATATCGAAGGCGGAACGCCGCCGTCGCATGGTATTGTCAGTCTGCGGTATGAAGTGAACACCCGAATTTGGTTTGAAGGTTACGCAAATCTTGCACAGCGCCAAAACCGTCTTTCGACGCTTGATCTATCCGACCGGCGCACCGGCGCGACCCGTACCCGTGCGCAAATTCAGAACTTTTTTAGGCGCGGCGCGTGCGTTCGAGGCTTGACCAATAATCCCGACGGACGCTGCGGCAGCGGCGACGAGACGATTTTACTGGCAACGAACGAAACGCTTTTGCAAGTTCAAAATCGAGTCTTAGGAATCGGCATTGATTCCGCGCCGCTTTTCACATACTTGCCCGGCTTTGCATTGTTTAATTTACGCGGCGGTTTCAAAATCAACGAAAAATCGCAGATTTACTGGAGTTTTGAAAATATTCTCGATCAATTTAACCGTAAACCGAGTTGGGGCATTGACGGCACGTGCAGAAATTTCAAGATTCAATATCGCTATAAATTTTAAAAGAAATTATCCACGAAGGGACACGAAGATTTCACGAAGGTCAGAAAAAAGTTGCCGATTGTTTCAAACTGCTCCGACAAGGGGCAATAAGTATGTCAAAAAAAGTGAAAAATCTTCGTGTTCCCTTCGTGAAACTTCGTGGATAGTTATTTCAAATAATCTCTAATAACGAAGTGTAATTATGGCAAACACATTTCGCATTTTTGTCAGTTCGACCTTTAGCGATCTG
>JANLTD010000823.1:0-4986 GCA_031362765.1 Acidobacteriota bacterium
GCATGGAATTTACGTTTTTCGGGCGAGTAAAAAAACAAAACGTTAGCTTCTTTCGGCACGCTTTTTAAATTGAATTGCAGATGAAATTATCTCGTCCAATTCTGAACTGTTAAATCTGGCACTTGTTCAAAATCTTTGAGGTTTCTGGAAACTAAAATCGCTTCATTGGCAATTGCGATTGAAGCGATTTTTAAATCCATTGTGCCGATGCGGATTTTGTTTGCTTTCAGGTTTTTGTAGATTTCGGCGGCGTTTTGGTCAAATTCGATAATCGTCAGCGTTTTGAAATAATCGAAGTATTGTTTGAGCGTTTCGTAGGCAAAAACCTGTTCATCAATCGAACGCATTTTAGCCAAAAATGACATCCAGCCGCGCATTTGTTCTTCAAAAGTAATGATGGTTGTGGCGATTTCATCGCTTGGGAATTCGTCGAGTTTTGCTTGTAAGCGAAGATAGGCTGTGCCCGTTTGCCGCTCCAATAAACTGAGGCAATCGGTATCAAGAATTATCATTTTTCATCCTCAAAATCTTTTTGAGACTCTCGATATTCTCGTCCAAGTTTGGTTGCTTCTTCGTAAGCAGGGTTTCCGCCAAACTTCGGTATTTGTTTATACCAAGGCTTTTCAGCGTTTCCATTCTTCTCAGCCTTACTTTTCAACAAAGCGACTTCCGCTTCTAAAATTTCAATTCTCTTTTCGATTTCGATATTGGTCATAACGCAAGCATTTTACCACAATTGAATCTTAGTTCAAAAAACTTTTATTCGCGTGATTCGGGGGCTAAATTTTCTTTTCAGACGCTCTCGGAACACTCGCGTTTCTGCCTTTTAATTTCTAATCCAATCAGCTAAATTTTCTTTGATATTTTTCAAACGAGTTTGAGAAATTTCGCCGAGTTTGCCGACAAAGATTGTTTCTGAAACAACTGCTAAACGCGATAAACGAACAACACTTTCGGATTTTAGACGAGTTTGGGCAAAATCGGAATCGGTTTTTAGAATTATTTCATCGAAATTTGGAATTGCTTGGTGAATTTGAGTGGAAATCATACAAACCAGCCAATCATCGTAGCTTGAGGGAATCGGTGCAATCAATAACGAAGGTCGCAAACTTCCGAGAATTAAATCAGTTCGTGGAAATTTGAAAAGGACGATTTGCCCGGCGTTTGCTAACGCCATTTTTCTTGTAAATCCTCTTCGCTGTATGGCGTTTCATCTTCCAGACCTTTCATTGCTTGGTTGAGCGAAAACTCCGACCACTGCTTATCTTCGGTTTCCTGTTGTTCATATTTTTGCGAAAGGAACTCAATGAAATGTAAAACTTCGGTCTGTGCGGCAACGGGCAAATTTTGCATTTTTGAATTTAGAACTTCGGTAACAATCATACTTTTTCACCTCGAATCAGATTCTAACATAAGTCTTTGAATAGAAAAAGAATATCATACGCGTTTATTAACGTGATTCGCGGGCTAAATTTTCTTTTCAGAGGCTCTCGGAAGGTTTGTATTTCTGCCTTTTAGAAAATCTTTGGCTTCGTCCGGTTGAAGAAATGTTTTATGTCAGCGAAAATAAAGAAAAATGAATTGGATTTATTGGATTTTGATTACATTCTTCGTGTTGGTGTTGGTCGCCGGCGGAATCATCGCCTACCGCTTTCGTCAATATATACAGACCGGTTGGTTTATGCTGAAAGCCTACCGGCAATTTAAGCAAAAAACTAAGCCGGAGAAAAAAACTATTGAAACGAAACCCGTTTCCGACAATTCCCCGCTCGTTAAATGCGCCAAATGTCAAAAATGGTTTTCACAAGAGCAAGGTGTCAAACTAAAAACCAGCTATTTTTGCTCGCACAATTGTTTGGAAGAATCTTTTACGGCGAAAAGGTAGAGTATTTATGTTGAAAAAATTCATTACTGAGCGGTCTAAAAATTGCAAGAGCTTTGAAAACTAAGAAAATCTGCCTACGAAACATACAAAAAAAACGAAAAAAAGCATTTTTGCCAAACCTTATTTCTTGTTTTCGTTCCTTTCGTGTGTTTCGTAGGCAAAAATCTTAAAATATTTGATAATTTTTAAGTAAGCAATACCTGTGCCGCTCAGTAATGGAAAAAATTAGCTGATAATTATCTTCGTAAATCTTTTTGAGGAAAAACGCGATGAGAATTCTAATTACGACCGACGGTTCGGATTTTAGTCTGGCGGCGGTTGAGAAATGCTGCGAAATGATTGTTAAGCCTGAAGAAACGGCAATCAGGGTTGTTTCCGTTTATGAATTGGCGCTGCCGCTCGACGTTTTCCCAACGTCAGCGGAATTTTCCGAAAGATTGGAAAAATCCGCGCGCGGGCAGGCCGAAGAATTTGCCGAACAAGCCGCCGCGCTTGTCAGAGAAAGATTTCCGAATTCAAAAATTGATTTAACTACGCAGGTTTCAATGGGTACGCCCGAAGAAATTCTGCTTGAAACAGCCAGGGAATGGAACGCGGATCTGATCGTCGTCGGTTCACACGGACGCGGTTTTTGGGGACGAATGCTGCTCGGTTCGGTGACGGACGCGCTTGTTCACCACGCGGAAGGTTGTTCGGTTCTCGTTGTTCGGAAAACCAAACTGAGTTTTGACTAAATGATTAGAAATCTTTCAAAAATAATTTTTTACCGCCGAGACGCCGAGACGCTGAGGTTTTTTTGAAACAATGTTTGGCGGACAAACTTCCGGTTATCTTGAAAGTGTGTGGATTTTAAGAACATCTGCCAAAAGTTTTTGTCTTTTCTCTCAGCGTCTCAGCGTCTCAGCGGTTAATTTATTTCAGAAAATCGGTCAATATTTATTTTGGAAAGATCTCTATTATTTTACTTGAATCGGGATGCGACATAGCCCAGCCCGGTCGCGACCGAACTAAAATAATCCGGCCGGATTATTTTTTCTTCGCCGAATATTTTGATGACCAAACGATTTAGCATCGGTATCTGAGACGTTCCGCCAGTCAGAAGCACGCGTTTGATGTTTTCGGGTTTGACGGAAGCGGAAGTTAAAGATTCGTAAATCGCTCCTTCAATTTTGGCAGCGACCGGCGCAATTAATTCTTCAAACTCCCCGATCGTGATTTCTTCCAGTAAATCGAGCGGACGAAATTTTATGAATGCGCGAATTTCATCGGACAGATGTTTTTTAGCGGTGTCAATTGCCTGAAATAATTCAAATCCGTAGTGTTGTCTGATCAAATTAAGCATCCTGTTGACATCTTCGGGCCGATCGGACGATCGGGCGATCGCCAAAAGATCGCCGATGTCGCGGCTGTTTTTTAAGAGGTTAATTCGATGCCAACGCGAAATCCGTTCGATCAGATGAACGGGAAAAGGCATTTCTTTGCCAAGCGACATAAAGGTCGAACCCGCACCGAATTTCGGCGCGAGCGTGTGCTTCATTATTTGAGAACTTAGCACGTCGCCCGCCTGATTCACGCCGCTCACCGCCTTGATGTCAGCTTCCCGGTCAGCCAGCAAAGAACGCTTTGGAGACGTTTCGATGATGCAAATATCGCTCGTGCCGCCGCCGAGATCAACGACACAGACGAGTTCGTCCTCGGTCGTCTTGATTTCGTTCCCGAGTGCCGCTGCGACCGGTTCGAGCCAGAAAATAACTTCTTTAAAACCGGCTTTTTTGGCGGCGTTCTCGAGTCTCGTCAAAGCAAGTTCCGAAAAATTGACGGGGCGCCCCAAAACCACGCCGTCAAATATTAAGGAAAACTGTTTTTCGGCGTATTCTTTGAGTATCCAAAGAAATCTCGCCGCCAGATCTTCAGCGGTCAGACGGCCAAAGCCAATGACCGAGGTGTGATCAAAATTCGCTTCGGGCAGTAATGTCTTGATACTCAGCATCAGCCGCCCGCTGCTTTCGTTTTCTTCAAGGTGCGCGAGATAACGATAGACCGCATCGTTTCCGATGTAATGCTGTTTAGATTTCGACGGAAAATAAAGAATTGTCGGATTGCTGATCGTATCGTCGGGAAATTTGACGAATTCCGGCACATTATCCCTGACGAGGGAAGCCAATGAGTTTGATGTGCCGAAATCTATTCCGATAAATTGCATTTCTTGCCTTTTTCTGGTTATGAGATTTAATCTCCGGAAGAGCCGTAAACAAAAAAATAAAGTTTACCGTAGTAGGTCAAATTCGCAAACATTCAGGAATTGATAATTGCAGTGACAATCAACGTTGCTGAATTTCGCAGAATCTGATTTCTGAGTAGAACTTCAATTTATCGGCAAGATTTATGAAAAGGTTCTTTATAAATTGCTAAGTAACGGAGGGAAAATAAAGTACTCCACTTGATTTGGACAAGTCAGAACCATCTGCGCCTACGTGATGGGTTTTTGCTGAATTCACAATAATCGTGAAAAGTAACCCGCCACGTAGGCGCAGGCGGTTCTGACCAGTTCAAATTGAAATGGAGTACTTTATTTTCCATTTGTTACTTATCAGAAAAATCAAACAAAAAAATAGGCTTAGGAACGTGTAAATAATAACTTACAACGATCGTTTAGAGGCGTGTCTCTGACCGCCGGGCAACGCGGTCAAAGATGGCTACTTAACGATTTAAGTTTATTTATACTGCGACAAGTTATTTTTTACACGTTCCTTAACACCTGTACCTGATCGCGGCATCAAACCGGACAGATTTTCTTGTTAAGCCTCTCAAATCTCAGAATAGTAAAATAGCCGTCGATTATCAATATAAATTCCGCCGGTAAAGTAATGCGTCAGTAAAAAGTCAGGCATTCATATTTTTCATATTTTTAAATACTCTGTAAATTTAGTTTCTTTATTATTTGAAATCTCAGATCTGAAACCAATCCCGTCCTAAACGTTTTTTGAAAATGCGGTCATTCTAGCAGATAAAAAAATAGAGAAAGTGGTTTTTCTCAATGATTTCCTGAACTAATTCGGGATATCGTTGAGTTGAAACAAAAACAACACCTTCTCTTATGG
>JANLTD010000852.1:0-3141 GCA_031362765.1 Acidobacteriota bacterium
GTGTCTTTTTTGCAAAAAGGACAAATTTTATGCGGCGTCGAAAAAATAGAATCTGTTTCGGCGCATTTATGCAGATTCAATTGAGAATTACCGAATAGTTTCAAGCAACCCGGACACGCCGGTTTGATGACGAAAGTTTCCGCATCAAGATTAAAAATTTTGCCCTTTGTGTCTTCGCCCGAATCGTGGCTGATGATTTTGCATTCATCGCACACGAACCGGCGAGTGGTTTGGCGTTCACAGTTCGGACAAACATTAGAGGATTTGCCGCCGAATTCGAGATTCGAAGGCGAAAAGATCTGGCAATCGCAGCAATACTCCCAAAATTCACCCCTCGGAAAGTTTTGTGAAAGCACGTGTTCCCGAATTTCGCAACCGAGCTGCGGTTTTTCGTCAACCTCGAAAACGCTCTGATGTGTCGGGCAAAAGATCTTTAATTTTCGCGCTAAATTTGCCGTTTCCATAATATTTCACCGACGAAAATGATAATGCTGCGTCAAAAAAAACGAAGTGCCCTGCCTGCCTTGCGCATTTGTCCAGTTTCCTCTGATCGAGCCGTTCGGAAAAATTCTTCCTTTGTACACGCCCGTTTGCTGCCTGCTGTTGGAAAAACTATCCAGCGAAAAATTACCGTCATCATCAATTGTTCCGATCAACATTTCGGTTTTCGCCGTCGTCACTGTTCCCGTTAAACTTCGGCCATCTCGCGCCAAAACCATCGAAAATATTTGACCGCCAATTTTCCCCTCGTAATGGCTGTTTGCAGAATCAAGTAAAAGCGTGCTTGAACTCTTCGGTTTAACGTGAGCAGTTGAAACGGTTGGATTCTGTTTTGGAGAAATAGTTTTCATCAGTGGAAACCTGTCGAAACCACTTTTTTTCGGCTGTATTTTAGGTTCTGAAATTTGCACTTTCGGCGCAGGTGTCGGTTTCGTATCAATCGTCTGCCTTTTGCAAAACGGGCAAGTTTCACGCGGAGTAAGGATAACGGTTTCGATGTCAGCGCAGTTATGTGGGTAAATCTTCGCTCCGACAAAAGATTTTTTACAGCCGGGACACGACGGCTCGACTCCGTTTTGGACACTAATGTTAGAGACTTTGCCCTTCGTATCTTCGCCGGAATCGTACGAGAGAACCCTGCAATTGCCGCAAACAAAACGTCTGACGGTCAGCCGTTGACAGTTCAGACAGATTTTATTGGATTTGCCGCCGACATCCAAATTCGAGCGCGAGAAAACCTGACAATCGCAACAATACTCCCAAAATTCGCTATTTGGAAAATCTTTTGAAAGGGTGTGTTCACGGATTTCGCAAATGATCTCAGGCTTTTCCGTAACTTCAAAAACGGTTTGATGTTGTGGGCAGCGAATTTTTATTTGTCTTGATATGACCTCTGTTTCCATCTTACATTCTGATCTCTAATTCGCCCATTATTTCAAGCTGCCAGCCTTCACTGACACGGCGCACGACCGTCGGTGATTTTATCCAAACGGTTCCGCCCGAAGGATTTTCACAAGCATAAAAGTTTTGATAATAATTCAGATAATCGTTCTTCGTACTGAAACGCCTGATATTCGGCACGACATAACGTTGTTCGCCGCCTAACGCAGTATCCCTGACAAGTAAAAATTCATCGCCTTTGCCCGGATCTTCGATCAAAAATCCAGTCAGCGGATCAACCGTTGCCGAACTCGCACTCGAACCAAATCTGATTTGATAATTTTCGCTCGAAATCGGAAATATAGGCTCTTCTCGCGGCGGCGGCGGCGCATAATTTACTGGTTGCGCCGAACTACTTTGGGTGCGTTCCGACAAACGCTGCGCCAAATTATTGAAAGATTTCTTTTGCTCGACAATCTGATTACTCAAAACTTCAACGGTTTTCTTTAACTGTCTGTTTTCTTCACTGTGTTGGCGGGCTTTGGTCTCCAAACCCATCAATCGGCTATCGGTTCCCGCACGGAATTTTTGCCAACTGCTACGAAATAATAAGACTAAAGTAACTAATCCGCCAATCACGAGCAAACTTAACAGGCCGATTGCAAGGTAATAAATCAACCCAATCCAGTTAAACCCTTCTTCTTTGAGTGGTTTTGGAGTTGGTGTCTCCACCGGTGCAGGATTCGCTTTTTTATCATCCGGAGTTTCACTGTTTACGGCTTCGTTGCTTTTTCTGGGTGAAGAAATCGGCGACTTCGTTGGAGTTGTTGTTTTTTCGGTTTTAGGAGGAGTCAAAGTTGGCGTCGGCTCCAATAAAAACATTGCACTAACGCCTAAATTAAAAAAAATCCCGATAAAACCACTAAATAATCCTGCGATACACCATTTTCGAAAAGTTTTGTTCATCTGATTTTGCCCTCGTTTTTAGCTGTTATAAAGATTACCGTTGACTTTTGCCAAATCAGTCAGAAAATCGTTGTGGTCGTCGGCCGGGTAAAGAATTTCCGACAAAAAATAATTAAGCGGCGCGGCACTGTGAAATTCGCTGGCTTTCGTCGGGTTCGGGACAACCAGTTTATTACCGTTGACCTCCATGCGCCTGATTCCGTCGCCGAGTCCGCCGTTGATCTTCTGCCAAGTCGAAGCCGGTAAATTATCTTCACCGATGTGGCTCGCATTTCCCAAGCCTGTAAAAATCGCCAAATTTTTATCAATCGGCAAATTTAAGTTGTCAGGTTGATGGAATGCGACTGAGTTTATTTGCCGCATTCTTCCGAAAATGTTCTGGAAAGAATCAAAACTCCAACGCTCGCACCAGCGGATCGTGCGCGGGGCGCCGCCGTCAATCTGAAAATCAGCGACGGTAAAGCCGGCAAACGGCTCTGTGTTTTCGAGCGTATAAATTTCTTCAATCGCTTGCAAAGCACCAAGCGCGACGCTGTTTTTGGCACGGCTCAGATTTGTTTCATTGAGAAGTTCAACGCCGCTCAGATGGACCTTTTCAAGAAATTCAAGTTCGTCTTCGGTCACGGATTCGCGTAAATTCGCTTTCAAAAGCTGCAAAATGCCGTTCGCCTCGGTTTGCAATAGAGTTGACGAGCGTTTCCATTCGGCGAACAGTAATAATCCCCAACCGTTGCCGCCGAGAATTATTTTGATGCCGTTGTGGATCATTATTTTTTGCGAAACAGCGGTCGCGAC
>JANLTD010000878.1:0-1943 GCA_031362765.1 Acidobacteriota bacterium
CGATAAACGGCGCAAAAATTGCCGCGACGATTAAGACGACGGCGATCAAGAGTCCGATGTAAGTTAAACGATTCACAATTTACGAAAGTCTGATGCGCGGGTCGAGCCAGCGGTAAACCAAATCTGTTAGCGAGTTTGCCAAAATATATGTCACGCTGATAACAAGCACGCAACCTTGCACAAGCCGGTAATCGCGGGTGCCGATTCCATCTTTAAGCAAGAGAAGTCCCAAACCTTGCCAACTGAAGATCGTTTCGGTGATGATCGCGCCGGCCAGCAAGACGCCGAGCTGCAAACCCAAAACCGTCACGACCGGAATCAGACCGTTTTTCAAAACGTGTTTATAGACAACTGTTCGTTCGCTTAAACCTTTTGCGCGGGCGGTTCGGACATAATCTTCGCCGAGCTCCTCAATCACCGAACTGCGCACCATTCGCGTGACAATTGCCGAAAGCGCGGCGCCTAAGGTTATCGCCGGAAGTACAATATCTTCGGGATTTGTGTTGCCCGTCGCCGAGAATATCTGTAATTTGACAGCGAAAATGTAAACCAGGGCAGGTCCGATGACAAATCCGGGCAGCGAAATTCCGAGCAACGCGAAAAACGACGAAAAATTATCAATTAGCGCACCCTTATTTGTGCCGGCCAGAACACCCAGCGGAAGGGCGATCAAAATAGCTATGAACATTGCCGCCAACGCCAATTGGATCGTATTCGGATAACGTTCGAGGATCATATTCAAAACCGGTCTGCCGGAACTGAAAGAGATGCCCAGATCGCCGGTTAAAACGCCTTTCCAGTAGTTCAGATAGCGGTTGTCAGCGCCGTGCCATTTTAGTTCACGTAGTTTAATTTCGGTCGCCGCTGATTCAAAAAAACTTTCGACGAAATTCTGTTCTTGCCGACGCTTTATTTCGTTTTCTGTTCGCGCAAATTCTTCGATTCCTGTTTGCAATTCCCGGTCACGGCTGTAGGTAACAAAAAAAGCGGGTTTATCGAGCCCGTGTTTGGCGCGGAAATTATTGATTTGTTCGGTTGTCGCATTATCGCCCAAAACAGCGATCGCCGGATCGCCCGGCACGAGCTCAATTAAAAGCGTGACAAGCGAAACGACCGTCCAGACGACAAGTAGCAGCAAACCGATCTGGCGCAAGAAATTCAGAATTTTATGTTTCATCGAAAACGCTGGCGAAAGTTAAGACTTAAAACTTCTGTTCGTCTAACTTTAACAAAAAAGAATAAAGATTCACAATTGATCGATCATCAGGTCTTTGGTTTTTGGTTTTTGGTTTTATTCAAATTAAACCTGTTGATTTTTAATCGAAATGTCGGAAAAATGAACAAGTGTGCAGGGAAGTTCAAAATCAATCTGCAACTTCTTTCAAAAAACCAAAAACCAAAAACCACAGACCAAATCAAATACTAAATTTTTGTTCCAATATGCAAAGCCGCGATGCCGCCGGTCAGGTTTTTGTATTCAACACCGGAAAAACCTGTCTCTTCCATCATTTTCGCCAAACCTTTCTGATCGGGAAAACGCGAAACAGAATCGGGTAGATATTCATAAGCGCCGCGCGAGCCGCTTACCGCGCCGCCGATGCGCGGCAGCAGTTGTGTGAAATATAGATTGAAGATCTGTTTGAATCCCGGCACGACCGGCGTTGAAAACTCCAAAATCGCCAGCTTTCCGCCTTTTTTCAAGATTCTGTGAAGCTCAACCAAACCGGCTTGCCAATTGGAAAAGTTCCTCAATCCAAAAGCGATCGTGACAGCGTCAAAGGTGTCGACGGCAAACGACAGATTCATTCCGTCGGCTTCGATGTATGGAATCGAAGTTTTGTTTTTGTCGTTCTTATCAAACGCGATCTCAAGCATCGGCCGGCAAAAATCGGTACCGATAACCTTTGCTTTGCCCGAAGTTTGCAGCTCGACCGACAGATCGC
>JANLTD010000588.1:0-2254 GCA_031362765.1 Acidobacteriota bacterium
AACCTAATTAACAAACTGCGAAAAATACCCATAATTAACCCAAACTCACAATTCCCGAAAATGCTAATATAACACACGCTGTCCGGACAAAAAATGATTCAGACTTTTTTTCGCCGAACGTGAATTTTTTGTTACAGCTTAAGTCGTGTATTTTCAGCAACTTCATTTTTTAGGCATTTTACAACCTCACCAAAGCCCCATTTTTATTGAATTTTAAAAGATTAAAGAAACTTGAAATCATTTTTTTGAGTGCTATAATCCTTAAATAGCTCCAGTAGTTTAATGAAACGTGTCTCTAAAAGACTAAGGTCAGTAAGGTCAAAATTAAGATTCAGAACTTAAATGTCGCAAGAAAAAGCTAAAGTTCATTCGCTTTTTGCCGTTCCGATTTCGGCAGAAGACGCTTTGGAAAAAGGTTTCTACGATTCGCCCAGTGAAGGCGGAGAGCCGGTCGTCTGTCCGAAATGCTACGGTTCGGGAATGGAGGTCGTGCCCGGTAAAGGCGCGCGGCGATGCGAATGCCGCAAACAAAAATCACACACGAATCTTTTATACAAAACCCGCATTCCGAAGCGCTACGCCGATTGCCATTTTCACAGCTACCGGATATTGAATCCGTCGCAGGAACGCGCCTTTAAGTACGCGTCGAAGCTGACGATGGAGTATCCGGCGGTCGAACGCGGTTTGCTGTTTATGGGAACCGTCGGTGTCGGCAAAACGCACTTGGCAGTCTCGATCCTCAAAGGTTTGACCGAACGCGGATTTAATTGTTTATTCTACGAATCAGGTTCGCTGCTCAAGGAAATTCAGGGTTCATACAACGTCAACACGCAGACATCAGAACTCAAAGTTCTAGCGCCAATTCTCGAAGCGGAAATTCTAGTGCTCGACGAGATCGGCGCGACGAAACCGAGCGAATGGGTGCGCGACACGATGGCAAACATCATCAATACCCGTTATAACGACAAAAAAATAACGATCTTCACGACAAATTATCTCGACGAAAAACGCAACGAGCGCGAGGAAACTCTCGAAGAACGGATCGGCGTCCGTCTGCGTTCCCGAATATTTGAAATGTGCCGCACCGTCGCGATGGGCGGCGAGGATTTCCGCCGGACTTTTGATCAGGTCACGCCGATTAAAAAGAGATCGTAGTGAAATGTTTCTAACGTTATGAAACAAATCTCTCTAACTTTATTATTCGGCTCATTTCTCGTAGTTTTAATTGATGCTCTCGCTTCCTTGGTTTCTCTTCATTTTCAAATTAACTACGCTCTGTTTTCAATTGTTTCATCCTTTATTTATGCTTACATAGGATTTTATTGCGCCAAATATAAAGGTCTATTATGGTCTGTAATTGGTGCGGGAATTATCGGTCTGGTTGATTCCACTCTTGGTTGGTATGTTTCTTCGATGATTAGTCAAAGTCGTTTTCAAATTGAAATGAATTCGACAGAAATAACCACAACAATAGTTTTTGTTTTATTGACAGCAATGGTATTTGGTCTAATTGGCGGCTTAATTAGCCGTTGGTTAAATCGCTAAAGCCCTAATTTGTTTTCTGCGGTTGGAGTTTCGGCTTTTGTTTCGCGTTATAAATTCTGTAAAAAAGCAAAACTGCCAGCACGATTCCAAACAACGCCGGATAAAAAACGTCGGATTTGACGATCATATAAAAATGAAGCACGCCCAAACTTGCTATCAAATACGATAATTTATGAAGCCGCGTCCAATTTTTTCCGCCGAGCCGTTTGATCATTCCGTTTGTTGAAGTCACCGCCAGCGGAATCAGCAGAAAAAACGCGCTCATTCCGATCGCGATGAACGGACGCTGCCAGATATCCGAAATAATCGCGGGAATGCTCAGCGATTTGTCGAAAATGCTGTAAGTGACGAGATGCAGAAAGCCGTAAAAAAATGCGAAAAGCCCGAGCATTCGCCGAAATTTGACGAGATTGTTCCAGCCCGTATATTTCCGCAGCGGCGTCACGGATAAAGTCACCAGCAAAAAGACAAGCGTCAGAACGCCCGTCGTACGCAGGAAGAATTCGACCGGATTCGCGCCTAGATTTCCGCGCCAGGCGTCAAAACCGAGAAGCCCGAGCGGCACGATCGCGTTTGTAAAAATTAAGATCTTGTTAAATTTTATGTCTTGCATTTTGATCTGAGTTTTGAGTCCCGCGTTTACGCGGCAATACTTACATTTGCGAAAACTGCCGCCTGAAGGCGGGACTCAAAACTTGTTAAAAATACT
>JANLTD010000936.1:0-4773 GCA_031362765.1 Acidobacteriota bacterium
TTCGGCGGCGCGTGTGTTGTGCCAAATCGTGATTTCGGCAAATATCCGGGCTTTGTCTTTGTCGGCTGCTTGCAATGCCAGCGTTTTTGTCGTGCGCCCGTTTCGCATTTCTTCGGCCGCGGTTGCCGCGAGCGTTCGGGCTTCGTTCTTAAGCGAAATTGCCAAGTCAATTTCCGCCTTGCTGATGCGGTTCGGCGTCGAATTTCTGAATGTAAATATTGATTGAAAAAAGCTCATTGCTTCGGTCATTTATAAATCTCCTTTTAATCGCTTATCCTGATCGGCGCAAAAATCAGCGGATGCTAATTGTGCCGGATGTTTTTCAACGGAATGAAGAATGGCGGCTTGCGGCGTGTGACAAACCGGGCAAACCGATGATTGAAACTCGTTTGTCGAGTTGTCCGACACCGAAATAATTTCTCTGGTTTTGACCGTGATTTTTGTTAAGCGGTATTTCTTCATTTATTTTTCTTTTGCGCCTCGCTTGCGCTAACATTTTTTTTACTTTTTAATTAAGTTGCGGATCGCTTTCGTTTTCCACGTTTCCAACTTTGGCAGAAGCGATCGGTGAAAGTCGTCACCCAATCGGGAATTAGTCGGCACAAACGGTGAATGTTTCGCGTGAAAAAACGTGAAAAAGCGTGAAGGTTGTTAAGTGTAATTATTCTTGAGTTTATGGAAGGCAAGAATTTTGTTTGTTATGAGTTTGGCGAGTTTCAACTTGATACTCAGCGACGCGCATTGTCAAAAAGCGGCGAAAAAGTTCCGCTTACGGCACGAAACTATGACCTTTTGCTTTTTATGGTTGAAAACGGCGGGCGGGTTTTGGAGCACGACGAGCTTTTAGACAAGGTTTGGGCGGGCACGTTCGTCGAACAATCTTCGCTCAAAAAAGGCGTTTCGGCGCTGCGCCAGATCTTAGGCGAAAAACCCGAAAACGAATTCATCAAAACCATCCCGCGGCGCGGTTATAGTTTTGTTTCGCCCGTCAGCGTCGGGCGCCAAGCAGGCGAAACTTTCTTTATCCGTGAAACCGAACGCGAGATCATCGTCGAAGAATATGAAGAAACCGACGACACCGACAGCGACTTTCGCGCATCGGAACGGGTTATCGAAATTCCTTCGGCCGAGATAAAAGCCCTGCCGTCCGGTGAAACAAAAAAATACAATGCGACGCGTCGGTTGATTCTTGTCAGCGCGGGAATTGCCCTGATTGTTTTGGCTTTCTTTGGCTTAAAAACTTATTTTCCAAAAAAAATTAAAGATCAATTCTCAGCCGAAAACGTTCGGGTCACGAGAATCACAAACAACGGCAAAGTAATCAGCGGAGCCGCCGTCTCGCCCGACGGCGCATCAATCTTATATCCGACGGTTGAAAAGGATGGCGTGGTTTTATGGCTGCGGCAAATTTTGGCCAATAGCGCGACAAAATTAACGCCGCCGATCAAGGGAAGTTTTTGGGCGTTTGCGGTTGCGCCCGACAATAGCTACGTTTACTACATTTTTAATAACGTTTCCGAACCGCAGAAAAGCGGTTTATACAAAATACCGTTTCTCGGCGGTGAGCCTCAACGTCTGCTCGAAAATGTCAGCAGCTTAGCAATCTCGCCGGATAGTAAACGCCTTGTTCTCGTCAGACTCGGCGGGCAAACCACCATTTTTACTGTCAATACGGCCGGCGAAGATGAACATCCCGTGACCGCGATGTCCGGCGATTTTCGTTTGTGGAGTATCGGATGGACACCCGACGGAACGGCTTTGCTTTGCACGATTCGCAAAACAGTCGAAAACAGATTGCTTTTTTACATTGCCGAAATATCTCCTGAAAACGGAAAAGAGACGATCATTTTGCCGCTCCAGGAAAAAAATATTTTTAGTTCGGTCTGGCTTCCTGACAAAAGCGCGATGCTTGTTACCGTTCGCGAAACAAACGCCGATATTCGACAGATCTGGCAGTATTTTCCTGCCTCGCAAGATTGGCGGCGCGTCACTAACGACAACAATTCTTACAAAACTATTAACTTGACACGTGACGGCAGAGCGATCGTTTCAAATCAGGAAAGCCGTCTGGCGGCGATCTGGCTGTCAGTCGGGATTTTGCGGGAAAACAACGCGTCCGGGAAAAAACTGTCGGTGATCAATCGGGACGGTTTTCGGCAAATTACCGAGGGAGTCAGCAACTTTGACAAGCTTGGTTGGTTGGCCGACGGACGTTTTATGTATTCGGCGACTGAAAACGGAAAGGAAACGATTTTTACAATTAACGCCGACGGCAGCAACGCCCGTCAAATTACAAACGGCGAAGACGGGCTCTGGATTTATCCGACCGTCACCGGCGATGGACAAAACATCTGCTTTTTATCATCGCGGGCGGGCACCAAACAGGTTTGGCGGATCGAAGCTGATGGCAAAAATCCGACGAAAATGACCGACACCAATTTGCTGATTCAGTCAGCCCGCATTTTACGCGATAACGCGACCGTGATTTATGCGGGATATCAAGCAGGCACGACAGTTTTATTCAGACAAACAGCCGACGGGCAAACTACCCGGTTGACTGAATCAGACACGGGTTTTTGGGCGATCTCGCCGGATGAAAAACTCTTTGCGGCTGAAATACTTGACAAAACCACGCGCAAATACCATATCGAATTGCGACCTCTGGAAGGCGGAAAAACGATCAAAACCTATGACTTTTTACCGACGCGGCAAATGAGTTTTACGCCCGACGGCAAAGGCCTGGCGTATAATTTAACAAACGGCGACGCCGATCAGATTATGTTTCAATCCATTGAGGGCGGCGAACCGCACGCCTTGACCGATTTTCAGACCGACAATATTTTCAGTTTCAGCTGGTCGCCCGACGGCACGCGCCTCGCCATCATTCGCGGCAAACAACTAAATGACGCCGTCATCATCAAGCCAAACGACCGCTAACTCAAAACGGGCAGTATTCATTTCACTTTTTCGATTTTTTCGTGTCTTTCGCAGGCAGAAAATCTTTCGCTAACTCTTTACTGACGAATTACACTTCTAGCGAAAAAATTCTTTACAAAAAAATCAACTTAAAAATAGAATAACGACAACAAATCGCAACCGAAATTTCAAGTATTATCCGAAATAAACAAAGATTGCCTTTGCGCTTTAAGAAAAAAAGGAAAACCATCGCGATGAACAATAACCGGCCGATCTCTTTATTTGAGAAATATTTTCGTTTCAATCTGACGACAGTTTTATTTGCTGTTTTTGTCATTCAGATCTTTGCGCCGCTCGCCCTATTGGCGCAGACCGATCGAACCCGACAGC
The DNA here is from genome assembly GCA_031362765.1 of Acidobacteriota bacterium. GTDB lineage: Bacteria > Acidobacteriota > Blastocatellia > Pyrinomonadales > Pyrinomonadaceae > JAFDVJ01. The sequence continues at coordinate 3,307 of JANLTD010000936.1, forward strand.
TCGAAAGAGACAAAACTTCCAATACCAAAACGGTTTCCGATGAAAATCGGACGGCGCTCGTGATCGGTAATTCGACCTATCAAACTTCACCATTGACCAATCCGGCAAACGACGCAACCGATATGGCGGCGGCATTGAAGGATCTGAATTTCGAGGTCATCAGCGGAGTCAACCAAAACCGTGCCGAAATGATCCGGCTGATCAGGCAATTTGGCGAACGGCTCAAGGCACGCGGCGGAGTCGGTCTGTTTTATTACGCGGGACACGGTGTGCAGGTCGAAGGGCGCAATTATCTGGTTCCGACCGATGCGGCGATCCGTTCGGAAAACGAGGTCGAGCTCGAAGCGGTTGACGTGGCGCGTGCGCTGGTCGAGATGGAAAACGCCGGCAACACGCTGAATATCGTTATTATGGACGCCTGCCGCAACAATCCGTTTTCGCGCAGCTGGCGTTCGACCAATGACGGACTCGCGCAGATCAACGCGCAGTCGGGGACGATGATCGCTTATTCGACTGCACCGGGAAAGGTTGCTTCGGACGGCGCGGGACGCAATGCGCCATACACGGCGGCACTTCTGAAAGCGCTGAAAACTCCCGATCTGTCGCTCTCCGATGTCTTTATGCAAGTTCGCGCCGACGTGCTGAAAGCCACGAACCGTCAGCAAACGCCGTGGGAAGCCTCGTCGGTGACGGGCAGATTTTATTTTAAGCAGAGCGTGGGCGGTGCAGAGACGGTCAAACGGCCGGAAACCCAAACCGTCAGCGACGCGCAGATCGAACAGGAATATTGGGACAATGTTAAAGACAGCCGGAACGCGGCGGATTTTCAGGGTTATCTCAAAGAATATCCAAGCGGCAGATTTGCGGCGCTGGCGCGTTTGAAGATCAGCCAGTATGAAAAATCGCCGACGACGACACAGACCAATCCAACGACTTCGACAAGCAATAACCCAACTGCCAATCGGACGGCGGGCGCGATCAGCAAAGCGAAACTGCCAAATGGCGCGGAGATGAGTTTTGCATATATTCCGGCGGGTGAATTTCCGATGGGTTCAACGCAATGGGAAAGTGAAAAGCCGGTTCATACTGTGAAGATCAGTCAGGGTTTTTTCATGGGGCAGACAGAAGTGACACAGGCGCAATGGAAGGCGGTGATGGGCGGGTTGCCGACAAAATGCGATTGGCGAAGTTTGAGCGGCGAATTTTTGGGTGACAATAAGCCGATAATCTGCGTGAGTTGGGACGAGGCGCAACAGTTTATCACAAAATTGAATGCGCAGAACGATGGCGTAAATTCCTTCTTGGCAGGACTTAACCAACTTTGAACCAAGCCTGAACCAACTGAGCCAACTGAGCCAATTTTGAACCAACTCAATTAAGCCAATTCATAAACAGCACTTGAGCCTTTTGTTCCTTTATTGAGTAAAATTCCTTTTTCCTCAAGTTCTTTTATATCGCGTGTTGCTG
>JANLTD010000981.1:0-3200 GCA_031362765.1 Acidobacteriota bacterium
GTCGGTGGTCGGTGGTCGGTGGTCAGTTGGACTTCTTCTGTCCACTCTCCACTGTCCCCCGACCACTAATTAAAACCTGTAGTGCGCGAATGCTCTGTTCGCTTCCGCCATCCGGTGAATATCTTCGCGCTTCTTGATCGCGCCGCCGCGGTTGTTATATGAATCAAGCAATTCACCAACCAGCCGATCGGTCATTGTTTTTTCACCGCGTTTGCGCGAATTTGTGACAACCCATCGAATCGCCAATGTATTGCGGCGGTCTTTGGTAACTTCGATCGGTACTTGATAGGTCGCACCGCCGATGCGGCGTGATTTGACTTCAAGTGCCGGTGAAACATTGTCCAATGCCTTCTTGAAAACTTTCAAAGGTTCTTCGCCGGTCTTGGCAGCGATTTTTTCCATCGCGCCGTAAAAAATCTGTTCGGCGGTTGATTTCTTGCCCGCCCACATGACGCCGTTGATAAATTTAGTAACAAGGATGCTGTTATAAATCGGATCCGGCAAAACTTCTCTTTTTCCTGCAACTCTTCTTCTTGGCATAGCTTTTTTTGAGGGATGAGGGATGAGGGATGAGGGATGAATAAAACAAATATTCTATTCTTTCCTGATCCGTCATTCACCATCCGCTTTTATTTCAAATTTGTGAGTTCAAAGTTCCGGGATTTTAATTCATCCCTCATCCCTCATCCCTTACTTGGCTCCCTTCGGACGTTTTGCGCCGTATTTCGAGCGCGCCTGATTACGGTTGGCAACACCCGAAGCATCGAGCGTTCCGCGAATAACGTGATACCGGACACCCGGCAGATCTTTGACACGGCCGCCGCGAATAAGGACGATCGAGTGTTCCTGCAAATTATGTCCGATACCCGGAATATAGGTCGTCACTTCGATTTGATTCGTCAGACGAACACGCGCTACTTTTCTCAAAGCCGAATTCGGTTTTTTCGGCGTTTGGGTATAAACACGGGTGCAAACGCCGCGTTTTTGCGGATTTGCCTGCAGTGCCGGACTCGCCGTTTTGTATTTAATTCTTTGGCGGCCTTTGCGAACTAATTGGTTGATCGTTGGCATTCTTTCCTCTTATTTAAAAATCCGAAAGGCAAAAGTGTCCTTTTACCTGACTCTTGCCGAAATATTTTCCGGCAGTTAGCAACAAGCTGTAACTTGTGTCTTAAGTTAAATGGATTAAACTAATTTAATAATTTCCGGCTTCCGGCTTTGCTGTAGCGTGGCGTTATATAGAATAGTTTCAATTATGCCGCATTCCGATAGGTTCGGATGCTTTACGCTACAATTCCTGCTTTAACCTTCAAAAATCTATGAGCCATATTTACTAAAATATCGCTCTATCAATACAGACGTTTATGTCCGAAACTACAAACTATATCGAAAAACCAAAATCTTTGTCAAGTGAACTTTTGCACAAAGCGAGTTTTCCTTGTAGAATCTCTCTTTTCAATCATCGAAAGACCAACGATTTTACATTATCTTTGATACAGACAATTTATGAGCAACAATTTAGAGAACTATTTAAGTAAATTCAACGAGCAGGATTGGCTTGCGGCAATCGAAAAACTTCTGCCGGCGATTCACGAAGTTGACCGAAACGCGACCGAGATCTGGTTTCGCTTTTTTCCTTTGGAATTTTTCCGTTATCTGGAAACGGCCGAAGACCGCGACAAGACAATTTATAAGCTCGCGCTGCAAGGCGATTATGAGCTGAAAAATCAGATTGATTCATCGCACAGGTTTCTTTACGGACATCGTTTCTGGAAGGAAACAAAAGCCGAGGTCGAAGTCCGCGCTTTATCATTTAAAGATGAAAATGCCGATTTGAGCAAATTGATCGAAGAGATCGCCGGTGTGGTTGCCGAAAAGGCGAAAGCCGATAAAGCTTTGACGGCCGGAATTTCGGCAGTCGGATTGATGACGCTCAATCAGGTTGGTTCGGAGGCCCTTAAAGCTGCCAAAGGCGACGCGGAAAAACCGAAAGGACTTCTTGCAAAATCGCCCGACCAGATCGTTGCCGAACGAGCTCGTGACGATTCGCAGGGCATTTTCGGATTTCTGAAAACAGTTGACAAGAAGTTCACCGCCGTCTGGGACGAAACAAATTCAAACAGCCGATTCAAAATTAAAAACGATGCCGATATTGCGACGGCGTCCGCGCTTGATCAATCGCAGGATTGGAAAGCAAAAGACGAACGCTGCTGGGAAGGCGTCGTGCCGGTCGAATGCCGTTCGGCAAGCTGCGGAACTTGCTGGGTCGGCGTGATCGGCGGCGCCGAAAAACTTTCGGACGTGCAACGCCTTGAAAGAAAACAAATGAAAATTTTCGGCTACAATCAGCCCGACGACGCGAAACCTTTTCTGCGGCTCGCGTGTCAGGCAAAAGCACACGGCAATGTTTCGTTCGTGATCCCTTCGTGGAACGGCGTTTTCGGCAAAAAGGTCTATGACAATGTCGAAGAAGTAAAACTCGAACCGGCGACGACTTCCGCCAGAAAACTGCGCGAAACTATCGCCGACGCGACGAGCAATTCCAAGTGATTCTTTTGCCCACGAAAGACACGAAAAATACGAAAAAAGAAAAAAATTGATTTATTTTCGTGAATTTCGTGTGTTTCATCATTTCTTAGCGGCACAGTTATTGATTGCTTGAAAATTATGAAATATTTTAAGATTTTTGCCTGCGAAAGACACGAAAGATACGAAATCAAGAAAAAAGATTTGGCAAAAATGTTTTTTTTCGTGTCTTTCGTAGGCATATTTTCTTAGTTTTCAAAGCCCTTGCAATTTTTAGACCGCTCCGCAATGATGTTTCGTGGGCAAAACATCAGTTTTTTCGGCTTCTCGAGTTTCCAAACATTCTTAATTTTTCCGTGAATAAAGAAACTTCAAAATTCCCGCCTCTCTTTTTTGTACTGATCGCGGTTCTATTGTGGAGTACGGGCGGGCTTTTTATAAAACTCACGACACTTGATGCTTATCAGGTAACTTTTTTCCGTTCGCTTCTGGCGGCCTTGACGGTGGCGGCTTTAACTTACAAAAAAGGTTTAAAAATTAACGGTTTCGGCATTTTGACTTCGATCTTTTACGCCGCTCTGCTTTTTCTTTTCGTCTGGGCGACCAAGAAAACAACCGCCGCCAACGCGATATTTCTGCAATACACCGCGCCGATCTATATTCTGATTCTCGCG
>JANLTD010001069.1:0-4166 GCA_031362765.1 Acidobacteriota bacterium
GAGTCAGGCTTTTTCTCTCGACTCTCGACTCCCGACTCTCGACTGCACCGACGCTTTGCGGCGGTTGCTCGCTTCACCGAATATCTGCTCGAAACGTTGGGTTTATGAGCAGTATGACACCATGGTTCGCACCAATACGGCGATTTTACCGGGCGCGGACGCGGCGGTTGTCCGTGTCAAGGAAACACGCCGCGCGATCTCGATGTGCTTGGACGGAAACGGCAAATTGGCGGCGATAAATCCGCGAATGGGCGCGAAATTGATCGTCGCCGAATCGGCGCGAAATAATGTCTGCGTTGGCGCCCGCCCGATTGCCGTGACGAATTGTTTGAATTTTGCTTCGCCCGAACGTCCCGAAGTTATGTGGTCATTTTCAGAAGTTGTTGACGGCATTTCAGAAGCGTGTCTGGCATTTGAAACGCCGGTTATTTCGGGCAATGTTTCGTTTTATAACGAGACTGACGGCAAAGGAATTTTGCCGACCCCGACGATCGGGATGGTCGGTCTGATCGAAGACGTGCGGAAAATCATCACCCAGGGATTTAAGAATGACGGTGACGTTATCGCCCTTCTTGGTGAAACTAAAGACGATCTGGCGGCAAGCGAATACGCGCAAACGATCTTAGGCTTGACGACCGGTGAACTAATTGAAAACGGAATCGTTCCCGAGCTCGATTTGGATTTGGAGGTAAAAGTTCAGCAAACTCTATTGAAATTGGCGGACGCGTTTTTGATCAACTCGGCACACGATTGCTCGGACGGAGGTCTCGCGGTGGCAATTGCCGAACAATGTTTTTCTTCGCTGAACAATCAGGCGAACGGCGCGAAAATCGAATTAACTAACGACGATCTTTCGGCTGAATCTTTGCTTTTTGGCGAAACACCTTCGCGTATCATCATCACTTTTACGCCGGGAAATGCAGAAAGGATCAAAGAACTCGTCAGTAAATGTCCGTTTGAGATGATTGGTAGAGTTTCCGGCGATCATTTGAAAATAAAAATCGGACGTCAAGAGAGAGTTTCGGCTTCAATTGAGGAACTTGAAAACATTTGGAAACATTCGCTCAAAAACCAATTGGAAAATTAGATTCTCACAAACGGTATAAACGCCGGCACTTTTTCAGCATAAGTTAAATATTCATCGGGAAAAACATCCCGAAGCAATTTTTCTTCCGAAACAGTGCGGATCTTGGTGCCGATCAAAAAGACGACGACGGCAATAACCGCAGCGAGCCAATTACTCAAAGTAAACGTCGTTGCGACCAGCATTCCGAGCATCGCCGCATAAATCGGATGGCGGACAATTTGGTAAACGCCGCTTGTGATAAGTTTATGATCTTCGATCAGACGCGCCTGAAAACTCCATTGCTGACCGAGTTCTCTGATCGCTGAATGTGCCATCCAAAGCGAACCGATCGCCAGTAAAGTCCCAATGATCTGCAATAAAACGTTCAGAACAAACTGGTCGTCAACAAACGGCGAAAACGGCGGCGTGCGGCGCACAGACCAGATCAAACCGAATGCAACACCCTGCAAAGCAATGCCAATAAAAGATTTCCGAGCGTGTTTCGCATCTTTTGCAGTTTCAGGCTTTTTTCTGAGCAGAAAAGTTCCCGCAAAAATAAACCAGACCAAAATAATAATTCCAAATGAAATTGCTGTTGCGTAATAAGAAATTTGTTCCATAATTTTCCCGTTGAAAGTCAAAATTCCTTTACGGCAGCCGCATAGTTTTGTTCCACGCATTTTGTGCGTAAAATAGTAACTGTTTAGGTCTTTGGCTTTTGGTCTTTGGTTTTTGGTTTTTTCAATGGAAACCCGTTGATTTTCGATCAGGATTTCCGTAAAACAAGCGGATTATTGAGAATTTCATCGCCAATTCGGCATTTTTTTCCAAAAACCAAAAACCAAAGACCAAAGACCAAAGACCTAAACAATTACGTAAAATAAATGAAATGAAATCAGGAATTTATCTTCACATCCCTTTTTGCAAATCGCGCTGTTCGTATTGCGATTTTGCGACCGATGTTTTTAAGAATATTGAAACGGTTGAGCGTTACGTCAATGCCCTTTGTCAGGAAATCGAAGTTTTCTCTCCACTCTCCACTCTCCACTCTCCACTCGTTGAAACGATTTATTTTGGCGGCGGAACGCCTTCTTTGCTTTCACCTCGGCAGCTCGAAAAAATCCTGAATTCGATCTACAAGAAATTCTCGATCGAATCTGAGATCGAGCTGACGATGGAAATGAATCCGGCGACGATGACGCTTCAAACCGTCAAAGAATATCGAAATTTGGGGGTCAACCGCGCGAGTTTCGGCGCGCAGACTTTTGACGACTCGGAATTAAAAAGGCTTGGGCGAAAACATACCGCACAAGACGTAAGAGAAACGGTCGAACTTTTGCGAAACGCCGATTTCGACAATGTTTCATTCGATCTGATCGCCGGATTGCCGCGCCAAACCTTGAAAGATTGGGAACGAAATTTGGACGAGGCATTGAAATTAAAACCCGAACATCTTTCGCTCTACTTGCTTGAAATTCACGAAGGAACGCCGCTTGGCGAACAAATTCGCTCAAAACGTCAACCACTGCCCGACGAAGATCTGGCTGGCGAAATGTATAAATTGATGCTCGACAAAATTACCGAAAAAGGCTATCAACAATACGAAATTTCAAATTTCTCGCTGCCAATGCGCGAGTCAAAACATAACTCGAAATACTGGCTTTGCGAACCCGTTTTCGCATTCGGCGTTTCGGCGCATTCGTTTGACGGCGAAACGCGTCGGGCAAACGAACGTGATACCGCAAAATATGTTTCGCTGATCGAAAGCGGAAAGTCGCCGGTCATAGAAACAAATAAACTCACGAAAAAACAGTTTTCAGGCGAATTTGCGTTTCTGAATTTGCGGCTCGCAAAAGGCTTGGATCTGGATAACTACAAAAATCTTTTCGGCGTTGATCTGCGTGAAATATTGGTTGAAGACCTGGCGCGTTTAGAAGATTTGGGTTTGATCGAATTTGATGAAAATCGGCTGAAACTGACGCGCCGGGGAATGGTTTATTCAAATGAAGTATTTGCGATATTTGTTTGAAACTTCGCTTTTTCAAACGTTATGGAATAAAAGCTGAAATTGATCTGCCGAATAATTTTTTGCCAAAAAATACTAATGGACCATTTCAAATAGTTGGCGCGAATAAACGAGTTCGGAGACGACCGATTGGAACGATGAGATTTCCTGTTTCTCCATCAGCGAACGCTCGCGCAGGATTTCCCAGTCTTCCTTCGGAATAACCTTGAATGCTTCGACGATCAGCGGGTCAAATTGTGTTCCGGCGCAACGTTCAAGTTCTTCCAACGCGTCTTTATACGGACGGCCCTGACGATAAACGCGGTCTGAAACCATCGCGTCAAAAGCATCAACAACCGCAAAGATCCGTGCGCCGATATCAATATCCTCGCCGCGCATTCCGTATGGATAACCCGCGCCGTCCCATCGTTCGTGATGTTGAGCAACCACCATTGCCGCGCCTTCCAAAAATTTTATGTTCCGCAAAATTTTCTGTCCGTGAATCGGGTGAAGTTTCATTTTTGCCCATTCTTCTTCGTTGAGTTTGGCGGGTTTTCGCAAAATTGCGTCCGGCACGCCGATCTTTCCGATGTCGTGCAGCAATGCGCCGAGTTCCAAATCACGTAACGCCTCTTTTTCCAATCCTAATTCATAACCAAGCCGCAGGCTGAATGTGACAACTCTTTCCGAATGTCCGTGCGTTTCAAAATCGCGTGTTTCGAGAGCCTGAACCAGCGCTTTGAGCGTGATACGATACGAGCTTTCGACTTCTTCCAAAGCCCTGTCAATTTCGGTCGCGCGTTCGGCCGCCAGATTTTCCAAATGAAACTGGTAACGATCTTTCAGACATTTCGCTTCAGAATGTTCGGTTGCGCGCTTGATCGCCCTTTCAACTTGTTCAAATTCAAGCGGCTTGAACAGATAATCAAACGCACCGGCACGAAACACTTTGACAACATTTGCCGCCGGGCTTTTTTCGCCTAAAAGTATGATTGACGAATGCGGCGAAATCATCTGCATCTCGGGAATAATTTGCAAACTGTCGGATTTCAGCAGATTTGCATTGCACAAAATGACGCAATAATTCTTTTGCTT
>JANLTD010000607.1:0-1655 GCA_031362765.1 Acidobacteriota bacterium
GGTATTTTGCCAAACTTTATAAGTGGCTTTATCGGTTTCCTTAAACGGTCCGTTGATGACTTTTTCGTCTTTGAAAGTTCCGCCTTGTTTGAAAAGTTGCGATTCTTTGATGCGAAATTCCGAAGCAAATTCTTTTTGGTCAACTTTGTGATAATAAGTTTTCGTATCGTTTAAGGTAACGAGCAACCAACCCAAAACGAGCGACGAAGCCAACGCGCCGAAAAGAATAGCGATTTGCTGATTGCGCGGCGTTCCGCCAACCCAAAAACCCGTTTTCAAATCCTGCGAAGTCGTGCCGCCGTTCGACGCCGCGATACACACGATGCCGCCGATCGACAGCGCCGTCACAAAATACGGATCAGCCGCCGTCCATCCCAAACCGAGAAAAACAAGGCACGTGATAAGGAGCGTTGCGACCGTCATACCTGAGATCGGATTTGACGATGAACCGACCTCGCCCGTCAATCGCGACGAAACCGTCACGAACAAAAATCCGAGAATGATGATCAGCAATGCACCAAGAAAGGAAACGATCGGATCCGAAAAAACGCTCAAGCCGAGCTGCGGGAAAAGCATTATCGCAGCGATCAAGACAATCACGCCGATCACAACGTATTTCATCGAAAGATCCTGATCGGTGCGCGGCAAGTTCGCGCCGTCGGCATCCGTTCCGTCGCCGCGCAAATCCGCCAGACCTGATTTCAAACCGCTCCAAATCGTCGGCAGGCTGCGAAACAGAGAAATAATTCCGGCGGTCGCCACTGCGCCCGCGCCGATATAGAGAATATATGAACCGCGAATCTGTCCGGGAGTCATTTCCGAAATGGTTTTCGAAAGTTCGGGCGAAACGGGTTCCGCGACGCCTTCGCCGAAAAACTTGATCATCGGGATCAGCACGAGATACGACAAAACGCCGCCCGCCATCATGATCGAAGAAATATACGGCCCGATAATGTATCCGACGCCAAGTAGCGCGGGATTGTTTTCAAGCGCGACCGAACCGCCTTTCAGGGTCGAGTCGCTCAAATTATGTTCAGGCTCGGGTTTCCAAAAACTAAAAACGTCCATCACCGATTTATAGATAAAACCGGCAATAAAGCCGATAGTAATGATCTTTCCGCCCTGTAAAGCCGAATTGTCGTCTTCGGAAACCTTGGTTTCGGCGTATTCGTTGGCAACGGCGCGCGATTCAGCGGATGAACCCGCTTTCAGAACTTCGGCGCAAGCCGTGCCTTCCGGGTATTTCAAGATGCCGTGTTGTTCCTTGATCAAAGCGCGGCGCAAGGGGATCATCATCAAAATCCCAAGCAGTCCGCCCATCACGGCGACGATCATCACGCGTGTGATTTCGAGGTCAAAGCCGAGAATCAAAATCGCGGGCATCGTCACGCCGAGACCGAAGGCGATTGATTCGCCCGCGCTGCCGGCGGTCTGCACGATGTTGTTTTCAAGGATCGTCGCATCTTTCGTGAGCTTCATTTTAGAAAGCAGGCGAAAGAGCGTGATCGAGATCACAGCGACCGGAATCGAAGCCGAAACGGTCAAACCCGTTTTCAGCACCAGGTAGAGCGACGACGCGCCGAAGATAATGCCCAAAAGCGTCCCGACAATGATCGGAAGCGGCGTCAGTTCACGCATATTCGTAACAGCGTCAG
>JANLTD010001088.1:0-2833 GCA_031362765.1 Acidobacteriota bacterium
CAAACGTCATTTTCGCGCTCTCGCGCTCAGGCAACCGGGACGGATTGCGCTCCAGTCGCTAAAACTTCTCACTGAGGCATTACGCCTTTTCTAAATTCGCAAATTTCTCGATTAATTTCTTTTGTCCGAAACCGGGAAAACTGACCGTCAATTTGACGTTATCGCCCGAGCCTTCGCGCCGCAGAACCAAACCTTTGCCGTATTTGGCGTGACGAACGTGCGCGCCCGGCGTAAAACCCTTTTCGATTTCGGATTTGGGATTTGGGAATTGGGATTGTTTTGGGGTGGCTTGTGCTTTGAGTTTATCAAAACCGCTTAAAGGTTTTGGGTTCTCGGCACCTGATTCCTGACTTCCGAGTTTTTTCTTGTTAAAGAAATCGGCGATCGCGTCAGCGCTGTTGTAGGTTTTTCCAGTGTAAAGATTTTTGGGTTTTTCGCGCTGAGTTTCGCCCTTTAATGCCGAGATCGCGTGTTTGTTGGTTTTATTGGCGTTGTTGCGGCTGAACGAAAGCCAACTTGCGCCGCGTGACAGATCTTCGATCAATTCAAGCGGCATTTCGTTCAAAAACTGCGAAGGTTCAGCCGCCATTTCCTCGCCATAGACTCTTCGGCGCATCGAATGCGAAACATACAAAACCTTTTCGGCGCGGGTGATCGCGACATATGCGAGCCGTCGTTCCTCTTCCAATTCTTTCGGGTCGTTGATCGAGCGCGAATGCGGAAAAATTCCGTCTTCGAGCCCGACCAGAAAGACGACCGGGAACTCCAAACCTTTCGCGGCGTGAACGGTCATCATCGTAACGGCGGCGTTTCGGTCGAATTTGTCGGTGTCCGAGGTCAGCGCGGCGTGGTCAATAAAATCGCGCAGTCCGTTTTCTTCCTGTTTGTCGTAATCAACCGCCGCGTTGACGAGTTCTTCCAGATTTTCGATCCGCGCGGCCGATTCATCGGTGTTTTCGGAGCGCAGCATATTCGCGTAACCGGTGTCGTCAATTGCAGCCATAACAACCTCGGTTACCGGTTTTGCGCTCGGTACCGAATCGCCGACCTTCTTTTGAAGATTTTCGATAATCTGTTTGAATTTTTTTAGCGACTCCAGTGCGCGAGGCGTTAGATTGACCCGCTCATCAAATTCCAAACCTGTAATGATCGCAATCGTTTCCCACATTGAAACCCGGAAATCCTTAGCACGAATCTGCAATTCATCAAGCGATGTTTTCCCAAACCCGCGCGCCGGCGTATTGATCACGCGAAGGAGCGCGATGTCGTCAAACGGATTAAGCGCGAGCTTTAAGTAAGCAATAACATCTTTGACCTCGGCGCGTTCGTAAAAAGAAAATCCGCCGACAATGTTGTAATCAATTCGGTAACGGCGCAGAGATTCTTCAAATAGTCGCGATTGCGCATTTGTCCGGTAAAGAATCGCAACTCGGTCCTGCGGATTACGGCGGCGATGTTCTTCAATTTTTGCCGCGACAAACCGCGCTTCGCCGTCGCCGTCAAATGCCTGATGATAAAAGATCTTGTCTCCGTCCGGATTTGCCGTCCAGAGTTTTTTATCCTTGCGGTTTTGATTGTTTTTGATGATCGCGTCGGCGACATCGAGAATCGTCTGTGTCGAGCGATAGTTTTGTTCAAGGAGGATCGTTTTCGAATTTGGAAAATGCGATTCAAACTCAAGAATATTGCGAATATCGGCTTGGCGGAACGCATAGATGCTTTGAGAATCGTCCCCGACAACGCAGATGTTCTGTTGTTTTTCGGTCAGATAACCGATCAAAGCGAACTGCAAAGGATTAGTATCCTGATATTCGTCAACCAGTATATATTTGAATTTCCCGTTGTATTTTTCGCGGACTTCCGGGCTTTTTCTCAAAAGTTTGACGGTTTTTATCATCAGATCGTCGAAATCGAGCGCGTTGGCGTTGTTCAGGCGTGCTTCATAAAGTTTGAAAACCCGCGCGATGGCCGCACGCTTTTCGTCGGTGTATTCGACCTGTGAAGCATACATTTCAAAATCTTCACCGCGATTTTTTGAGCCGGAAACAGCATTTAATACCTGCCGCGCGGCGAGTTGTTTTTCGTCCAAACCAATATCTTTGACGCACGCCTTGATGACCTTGATCGAATCGTCGGTGTCATAGATCGTAAAAGACTTGGTGTAACCCTCGGATAAATGTTCGATGTCCTGCCGCAAAATTCGCACACAAAGCGAGTGAAACGTCGTCACGAGCGGTGCCGATTGCAGTTTTTGATCTTTCAATAATTCTTTGACCCGTTCGCGCATTTCGCCCGCCGCTTTGTTGGTAAATGTCACGGCGAGAATGTTATAGGGCGCAACTTGTTTTTCGGAAATAAGGTACGCGATGCGCACTGTGATGACACGGGTTTTGCCCGAACCCGCGCCCGCGAGGACCAAAACTGAGCCTTCCGTTGTCATCACGGCTTCGCGTTGCCGGTCGTTTAGTGAAGCTAGAATATCCATATGTTTTGAGTGAAAGTTTAATGGTAAAACTTTGCTTGTGAAGCGTCAAAGATAAATTTGTCTTGACAATAATATCTCAGAAGGAGAGTATAATTTAGTAGTGCTCTCAGAATGAGAGTATTTTCAGATAAACGGAGCCAATTTAGCGATTTACCTAAGGTTAAGCGGAGGCAATAATGGACAAAATTTGTGAGAAAATATTTAGGGAGAAAATATGCACATTATTACCAAAAAGCGTTTGCAGGAATTTTGGAAAAAACATCCTGAATCGGAGTCTTCGTTAAAATCTTGGTACAACATCTCGAAAAAAGCCAATTGGGAAAATCTTGCAGATCCGAGACAAGATTT
>JANLTD010001115.1:0-1590 GCA_031362765.1 Acidobacteriota bacterium
AGAACGACGCGCCTTGTCCGGCGATCAGTTTCGAGCCGTCCGCTGAGAGCGAATAAGTATTGATGCCTTCGCCGAGCGTTGTTTCCTTGCGGTCTCTGAATGAAAAGATCCGCAGCGTGTTTGGACGGTCAGACTGTCTGCCGTAATAAAACGCCGCGCCGACAAAATATATAAGATGTCCCGTTTTCGCCGTCAAACCGCCGTAATTTTCAGCCGGCAGCGGAACTTTGGTGACACGCGCCGTGATCGAATCGAAATCAATAATTTCGCTCTTTTGGGAAGGCACGTTTTTCTTGATCGCGTCCGCATTGGTCGTTCCGGTCGGCATCGGCGTTGGCTGCACAATGGGCTGCGGTTGTTTTTCGTCAATCGGTTTTTTTTCTTCCGGCGGATTTAGTTTGTCGTCCGTCGGCTGTGGCGTGATCGCTACTTCGTCAGATTCGGGCGGAAACGGATTTTTGACATCTTTCCGCAAAGCAAGCGCGTAAACAAGCGTCGAACGATTGCTCGCGTAATTGAATTCGATGCCTGAAATTTGCGGCGCAAATTCGCGGTCGCTGAGGTAATAAAGATAATCGCCTGACGGATCGAAAGTCGGATTGTATGAATTAAACATCGGGTCGGTGACGCGGTTCAATTTCGCGTTGTTGACATCGTACACATAAGCCGAATTGAAACCGCCGTTATTCGACGCGGGTTTGTCGTTCATACTAAAGGCGAGAAAACCACCTTTCGGCGACCATTCATAATCGTTGATCTGCCCGTTCGGCGAGTCAACGATTTGTGTCAATTTTTTATCCGCCAACGTCAGAATATAGATTCTTCCGTCCTTATCAGAAAACGCGATTCTTTTGCCGTCGCCAGACCATTCGGGCGCGTAGCGTTGCGCGTTTCCGCCCGAGGTCAGTTGTTGGGCTTCGGAAAGTCCGTCCTGCGCCTCAATCCAGACTTCATCTTCGCCGCTGCGATCGGAAATATATGCGATGCGCGAACCGTCGGGCGACCAGCGCGGGAATTTGTCGTGCGCGTTTGAAGAATGCGTCAAATTTCGCGTGCCGCCTTTTTCGACCGGTGCCGAAAATATATCGCCGCGCGCACCGAAAAGGACGCGTTCGCCTTTCGGGGCAAGCGCGACGTTTTCCAAAATCTGCGCCGCATTGACATTGCGCGGTCGTTTGTAAACGCCGTCATCGGGAACATTGATATTTAATTTGGTTGATTTGTTGTTGCGCGTGTCGTAAATTTCGAGCTCGCCGTTGCGTTCGTACACAATTCTCGCGTTATCGTCGGAACTTGCCCAACGCACTTCCCAATCTTTAAAGGTTGTCGCCGCAACTGTTTTTCCGCTCGCGACATCGTAGCTGTAAAGATTAAATTTTCCGTCCTTGTCGGAGTTAAAGAAAATCTTGTCGCCGATCCACATCGCGTCGCGCCACGGGCGCGTGCCTTCAGAGATTTTTTTCGCGTCGTTGGTTGCCAGATCGTAAATATAAAGCGTATTTGCCTGTCCGCCGCCGTAGCGTTTTTCCGAACGGAAATCGCGTGTGCGCGGCGAATAAATCATTTTTGTTCCGTCGGGCGAAAAATCTC
>JANLTD010001116.1:0-2497 GCA_031362765.1 Acidobacteriota bacterium
GAAGGCAGTTTCCTGCTCCGCGCCGAATGGCTCAAACAACATCCGAACAATCAATGATATTGCAATTATCAGTCACGAACGCCGCCGCGATCCGGTTAACTTTTAGCAGCGCAATACTTTTCCAACTGATTGAACCTGTCCAACAAATTGTGTTGTGCGCCGATTATTAAAATAACATTCGCCGTAAAATACCAGGTTTTGGCAAATAATTGTCTGACTTTTATCTAAACTTCCGCCTAAACTTTTCTTTTGGCTTTCAATCTGCTAGAATTTGCGTTTTGTTTGTATAAACCAAAAAAAAGGTAAAACTAACTGTGAAAGAAATTATTTCAACCGAAAACGCGCCGGGCGCGATCGGACCTTATTCGCAAGCCGTCAAAACCGGCGGATTGGTTTTTTGTTCGGGACAAATTCCGATTGATGTCGCGACGGGCGAATTTGTATCAAACGATGTCGCCGAACAAACCGAACAGGTTTTGAAAAATTTGTCGGCTGTGTTGGAAGCTGCCGGCAGCAATTTGAATAATGTCGTCAAAACAACCGTATTCTTGGCGGATATGAACGATTTTACGGCGATGAACGAGATTTACGCAAAATATTTCAGCGAAAACAAGCCGGCGCGGGCTACTGTTCAAGCTGCTCGTCTGCCGCGTGATGCGCGGGTCGAGATTGATTGCATCGCGATTGTTTAGTTTTGAGTCGCGCCAAAAGGTCGGCCAACCTCCGCGCTTCGCCGGCGGTTTTGCCTGCTAAAGCTGGGACTCAAAACAAAAAAGAAAAGCCAAGCGCGAAAAAAATCTCACGCTTGGCAACCAAAGTAACAAGTTGTATCTCAAAGAGTTACACCGCTTTGACAATTTTGCCGGATTTAATGCAGCGAGTGCAAACTTTCTTGCGTCCGTTACCGCCCGTGGGCAGTTGAACGCGGATTGATTGCAGATTCGGATTAAAGCGACGACGTGTTTTGTTGTTAGCATGTGAAACATTGTTTCCAAATTGCGGACCTTTTCCGCAGACATCGCATCGTTTTGCCATAATAATTAAAAGCCTCCAAGTAATATAATAACGAGGTATAAATTTTTGAATTTTTTGAAAACTCAAAAATAGATTTTATAACAAATAAACATAGGTTTAGTCAAGTAAAGATAATCATCTCAAATTTTGAGATTTGGATTGAAACAATTTTGAAGGAGTAAAAGCCATAGTGCGAAAAGCGAATTTTACTATTATCGGTGTTGCCTTTGTGGCAATTGCCGCATTTATTTTAAGCGGTTGCCCGAATTCGGGAGTGTCGTCCAATTCGGGAGCGGGAACACCGGATCCGAATGAAGCGGCGGCTACCGTCAACGGAAAAGCCATCAAACTCGAAGAGGTTGAAAGACTTATTAAACAACAGACGCAGGGACAGGAGGCCAAACTTTCACCGCTTGAACTTGCTCAGGCACGTCTTCAGGCTTTGTCAGCTTTGATCCAGGACGAAGTTTTGTTCCAAAAAGCCGAAAAAGAAGGAACTGTCCCGACTGACGAAGAGGTTACGGCCGAACTAAACAAATTGAAGACTTCGAGTGGGAAAACCCAGGAACAATTTGAAAAAGATTTGCAAGCCGCCAACGAAACTGAAGCATCACTTCGTGAAAAAGTTAAAAAGCAGCTTGCGGTTAAAAAGCTCGAAGAAAAGATCACAGGCAAGATCGAACCGCCGAAAGACAAAGAGATCGAAGATTTCTATGCCGGCAACAAAGAAGCCTTTGTCAAGAAAAAAGGCGTCAAGCTGGCGGCGATTGTTGTTGACCCGGCTGATAACGGTGAAGGCGACACGACGAAAACCGAAGCCGATGCCGTTCGCGTCGGTAACGAAATTATCAATCAATTAAAACAAGGCGGAGATTTTGCGCAAATAGCTCGTGAAAAAAGCGAGGACCAAAGCCGCTTGCAGGGCGGAGATCTGGGCTATATCTCGGAAGAAGAAATGAAACAGAGTTTTCCTCCGCAGGTTGCCGGTATTTTGATGGATCCGCGAACCCTGATCGGTCAATTGATCCCGACTCCGATGCAGGGCAAGTTTTACATTTTCAAACTTCAGGAACGAAGCGACAAGGACGAAAATCTGACCTTGGAAAGCCCCGGAATTCGCCAGCAGGTTACCGATTCGTTGATCAATGCGCGTAAACAGCTGCTTGTTCAATCGTATGCTGCAATAGCGATGAACGACGCGAAGATTGTTAATAACCTGGCGCAAAAGGTCGTTTCCAATCCAAATGATCTGAGCGGCGCGCGTCCGGCAAGCGCTGATACGCCGAAACCGGCAGCGAACACGAGTACAAATACTCCGGTTAGCTCAAATACAAATGTGAACCCGAAAGCGGCCAACACAAATACAAAGGTTGAAAAACCGGCTGCCAATACTGCGAAACCAAACGTTAACAAGTAAGTAAAAAGGCAAAAGTAAAAAGGTAAAAAGTAGAAAGTCGGAAATCGTAACTTTGGTGAATCCAAA
>JANLTD010001166.1:0-1693 GCA_031362765.1 Acidobacteriota bacterium
CTTGCTGATCTGGATCAGTTTCTTTTTGGCTGTTCCACCAAGAAAACAATCCGCCTATAACAACAATTGACGAAACACATAAAAGAGCAATAAATATCTTCATCATTTTCTCCGAAAGTAAATAAATTACTGAACTTTGAATTTATTCAAATCTACCTCAATTCTCTAAATCTCGCTCCAATCCAAAATCACTTTACCTATAGCCTTTGCGTAACACGATTTTTATTTTAGCCGCGTTTAGGCGGCTTTCCGTGCTTCGCGGCAATTAGCCGCGTCCGTTCACGGCGCGGTTGGCAATTTGTAAATAATTTTAGGGCGTTTTAACGTCCTTTTTCTTGCGGCTGTAGCATTTATAGTTTTACGGCTAAAGCCTTTTTTCAAGGACGTTAAAACGCCCTTTTTCACTTGATAATAGCTAAACCACGCGCTAAAGTCGCGTGGCTAATTGCCGCGAAACGCGGAAAGCCCGAAGCGGGCTGAAAATCCTTTTTCGCGGAAGCTACATCATTAAATCTCACTCCAATCCAAAATCACTTTACCTGAATTGCCCTCGCGCATAACTTCAAAGCCTTTTTCAAAATCAAGGCAAGAAAAACGGTGCGTGATAACGGGCGAGATGTCTAATCCGCCTTCGAGCAGCACCGACATTTGATACCACGTTTCATACATTTCGCGCCCGTAGATGCCTTTGATCGTCAGCATATTGAAGATCACGGTTTTCCAGTTGATCGCGAATTCGTCCGCTGGAATGCCGAGGAATGCGATGTTTCCGCCGTGCGTCAAATTGGCGAGCATATCGCGAAACGCCTGCGCGTTGCCCGACATTTCCATCCCGACATCGAAGCCTTCCTTCATTCCGAGCTGTTTCTGCACACCGGCGATCGAGGTTTCGCGGACGTCAACGGCGAGCGTGACATTGAATTTTTGCGCCAGCTCAAGGCGATGCGGATTAACGTCGGTGATAACGACGTGGCGCGCGCCGGCGTGTTTGGCGACCGCCGCCGCCATGATCCCGATCGGTCCCGCGCCTGTTATCAGGACGTCTTCGCCGAAAACCTCGAACGCGAGCGCGGTGTGAACCGCGTTGCCGAACGGATCGAAGATCGCCGCGACATCCAAATTTATATCCGGTCTATGTTTCCAGATATTTGTCATCGGCACCGCGAGATATTCGGCAAAACCGCCGTCCGTATTGACGCCAAAGCCGAGCGTGTTAGCGCATTTAAATCGGCGTCCGGCAAGACAATTTCGACACCGACCGCAGACCAGATGACCTTCGACTGACACAATATCGCCGACGAAAAAATCGCTGACATTCGAACCGACTTCGACGATCTCGCCAACCAGTTCGTGTCCTAAAATGGTCGGAACCTTGATCGTGCTTTGCGCCCACGCGTCCCAATTCCAGATGTGAACGTCAGTTCCGCAGATGCCGGTTTTCAGCATCTTTATTAAAACGTCGTTAATGCCGATTTTGGGTTCGGGAACGTCTTCGAGCCACAAACCGACTTCCGCTTTGCTTTTTACAATTGCTTTCATATCTTTATTTTAAGAACTTTTGTTTTTCTTTGCATCTTTGCGGGACGAAAATAATTTTCCGCAAAGCCGCCAAAATTATTTTAAGCAGGCAGGCAAAAGTAATCAGATATAATGTCGCTAAAAAGTAGAACAGGCTGTTAGCCTGTTCATCGCT
>JANLTD010001174.1:0-2554 GCA_031362765.1 Acidobacteriota bacterium
GTCCAAATGGACATCAAGCGCTTGATGGACATCGGTTGTTATCGCGGATTGAGGCATCGGCGTGGTCTGCCGGTTCGCGGACAGCGTACCAGCACCAACGCCCGGACTCGGAAAGGTCCGCGCAAAGCCGCCGTGGCGAAGAAGAAGGCACCGGGCAAGAAATAATTAGAAGTAGTCAGAAGATAGAAGTCAGAATATAGAATAATTGGATTTTCTGCTGACTACTGACTACTGACTACTGACTACTAACTAAAAAAAATGGCAAAAGCACCAGCAAAAGGTAAGAAAACTTACAAAAAGAAAGAGAAAAAGAATATTCCTTACGGGATTGTTCATATTTCGGCGTCGTTCAATAACACTCTGATTTCGATTACCGATACAAACGGCAATCTGGTCGGGCAATCTTCGTCGGGAGCACGTGGTTTCAGAGGTTCCCGCAAAGGTACGCCGTTCGCCGCACAACAAGCCGCCACGGAAGTCGCCCGAAAAGCGATCGAAGCGGGAATGCGTGAAGTTGAAGTTCGCGTCAAAGGACCGGGCGGGGGCCGCGAGTCCGCGATTCGGGCGATCAATCAAGCCGGTATTCGCGTTTCGTCAATTCGTGACACAACGCCGATCCCGCATAATGGTTGCCGTCCGCCGAAACGACGCAGAGTTTGAGCGATTTCGGATTTCTGATTTGAGATTTCGGATTTTTTATCTGATATTTGAGATTTTAATTATCGAAAGGAAGAAGGGACGTTTAATGTTCCCGTAAACTTTTCTGCCATTGTGATTCGCTGAAAAAGGGCTCGCTGTTTCGGAACAAACAATCCGAAATCCGCAATCCCCAATCCGAAATCCGTTGGCTGAAGCAGAAAACAAATAAATTATGGCTAGATATAGAGATGCGGTGTGCCGTTTGTGCCGTCGCGAAGGTGGAAAATTATTTTTAAAAGGCGATCGCTGCTTTAAGCCGTCGTGTGCGATCGAAAAACGCGGAACTAATCCGCCGGGTCAACACGGCGCCGCACGGCGCAAAATGCTCGCCGGTTACGGACAACAGCTTCGGGAAAAACAAAAGGTTAAGCGAATTTACTTCGTGCTTGAAAAACAGTTCCGGAATTATTTCGAGAAGGCGCTCCGTCAGAAGGGCGTGACGGGTGAAAACCTTTTGTTTTTACTTGAACGCCGGCTTGATAACGTGGTTTTCCGCGCGGGTTTTTCGACTTCGCGCCGACAGTCGCGGCAACTTGTCAATCACGGACACATCTTTGTTAATGATCGAAAGGTCGATATCCCTTCATTTCAAGTAAAAGTCGGCGACGTTGTCACCGTAAAAGATAAGAGCGTAAAGAATGTTCACGTCGAAGGCGCGTGGCAAACTGCCGTCGGTCGCGGTCGTCCAAATTGGATTTCAGCCGGCGATAAAGATTTGAGTGTTTCGGTTTCAGCACTGCCAAAACGCGATGATGTTGATGCAAATATCAACGAACAACTTATTGTCGAACTTTACAGCAAGTAATTTTTTAGTCTGGAGTCGAGAGTCGAGAGTCGAGAGTCAATTTGACATAAGACCGACAACTCTCGACTCCAGACTCACGACTTTTTAAAAAAGAATATGACACAAAATAATAATTGGACAGATTTTCAGATGCCGAGCCGGTTGGAAGTTGAAAAAGAAACTCTGACCGATCGCTACGGAAAGTTCTACGCACAGCCTTTTGAGCGAGGTTTTGGTACGACCATCGGGAATTCCTTGCGCCGGGCGCTTCTTTCATCAATCGAAGGTGCGGCAATTACGGCAGTTAAGATTGAAGGCGTTGAACACGAATTTTCGTCCATCAAAGGAGTGGTCGAAGATGCCACGGACGTCATTTTGAACCTCAAACAAATTCCGTTCACATTGCACGGAACAACCGCTAAAACCCTGACGGTCAGCAAGAAAGGCGCGGGCGAGGTAACCAGCGCGGATATTGAAGCCGACGGAGATGTCGAAATTCTCGATACGGGAATCCACATTGCGACGATCGGCGCGGGCGGCGACATCAATATTGAAATGCGGCTCAAATCGGGACGCGGGTACGTGTCGGCTGAATTTAATAACGACGAAGACCTTTCAATCGGCTATATCCCGATTGATTCGGTTCATACGCCCATCAAAAAAGTTAATTACAACGTCGAAAAAACCCGGATGGGTTCAAATACCGAATATGACAAATTGACGATCGAAGTCTGGACGGACGGTTCGGTCAAACCTGATGACTCAATCGGGCTGGCGGCAAAACTCGTCAAAGACCATATGTCAATTTTCGTCAATTTCGAGGAAGAAGAAGACGAATTCAAATATGAAGATATTGCGCGTCCGCCGCTTCTTCGCAACGATCTCCTCGACCGATCGGTTGACGAACTGGAGCTTTCGGTTCGTTCATACAACTGTTTGAAAAACGCGGACATTCGCTCGATTCGCGATCTGATCAAACGTAGTGAGCGCGATATGCTCAACACGAAGAATTTCGGTAAAAAGTCGTTGACGGAAATCAAAGACCTGCTTCACGGAATGGGATTAGATTTC
>JANLTD010001184.1:0-8830 GCA_031362765.1 Acidobacteriota bacterium
GCAATGAGAAAATTACTTGAATACGGGAAAAAGTCATTACTGATCGGTCTTGAATGGGGATTGTTTTTTCTTTGAACTGAATATGTCGGGCGCAAAGCAACCCTTCCGGACCTTTCATTGGTTTTAGCAGGTCTTTTTAACCTTTAATTTGAGGGAAGCTGAAAGATCATCAATCAATTTACGGCAAATTTGAGGTCAGGAAGGGTTGCTTTGCGCCCGCTCAGGTCAATTTTCGATATTGAAAAAACCTCCCCATTCAAGACCAAAGACCTCAACAATTACAAATTTTTTGTTTTAACCTGTAACCTTTTTCCTGTTTCCCGCCACTCCATAGCGAAAGTTCAAAAAATTCAAAAACAATTAAGAAAACAGGAAGTAAACAATAATGAAACAAAATATTAAAACTACAAAATTAACAAAACTGGCACTAATTTTTTCGATCTGCTTATCGCTCTCGTGGTTCGGGATCTTTTCGGTCAGCGAAGCGGCGGCTAAATTAAATTCGCCAAGTCAGAATGAATTTACCAGAACCCCAAGCCCACTCAGTTTGGGCGATGTATTAACGGGTTTACGTTCGAAAAAAACATCGCTTACGAAACGAAATCAATTATTGGCGACCGCCGTCAATCAACGCGGCATCACATTTAAGCTCAACCCGGAAATTGAAAAAGAGCTGAAAAGTGCCGGCGCAAATGCTGTTCTTTTGGAAGCGATCAGACAAAAAAGCGCAAAATCTGAGACACCGGCTCCAACCGCTAAACCATATGGCGTGATGAATTCGTTTGACGTTGAGCATAATGTTATGGTCGGCGGCAAAAAAGGAATGTATATTCGCCCGAATTTTACGGTCTTCAACCTGCAAAATATTGAAAGCCAGTTTGTTATTCTCTTTGAAACAAGCGACGGAAGATCATTAAAAGCCGTCACTTCAGATTATGCAAGTACCACCGGAAGCCTGATTGTCGGAGATATTTTGACACCCTGCTGCGAAGTGTCAAACTATAAATCCCTAAGGTATTTCTTGCCATACAGCGAAATCAACCTTGGAACCGGAAATCACGAATTGCGAATGAACATCAATCTGATCTACGGCAACGGCACCAGAATAACTCAGTTTGATTTTTACTATTTCACATTTCGTGTCGGTCAATAAGATTTGAAAGTGCTGTCCAAAGATCGTTTGACAACTTTTGTTATCAAACCAACGAAAATGTTTCCGACACTTTTGCCACCCGGCAAAGTCTGAAAAAATAACGAAAAATCAAAAAAAATCTTGACTATTTATTTCGATAGCCTACAATGTGGGCTATCGTCGTCCTTTAATGTCAAAGCGTATTTGTTTAAGTTTTAGATTTTATGAATTGCCGTCTGCTTGAGTTGACGGCAAAAAGGTTGAATTTTCTAAATGGCTTGAGCCAAACTTCAAGTTAATTAATATTCCTTAAAGCTTTAGCTAAAGCTAATCGGATGATTGATAGTTTTATTAATTTTGGCTGAAGCCGCGATCAAATTACAAATAATCCGTCAGCTAAAGCAGACGGCAATTCATCAAGCTTTTTTTCGATTCACGTCAATAACCTAAACACCTACGGCAAAGCAATTTAAGCCACAAGGAGAGAAAATGAAAAGAACCAAATATCTTATTTCACCAAAGATCTTACTCGTCTTTGCAGTTATATTGATTTTAACCATTGCGGAAAAGATCACGGCGCAAACCGACACGGAAAACCCTCAAAAGATCACGCTGACACCGCAAAAAGGCAAAGGCAAACGCGATAAAAATATCAAACCCGGCAAAACCCGAAAACCCATCACAGGCGAAACCGCTTGCCATCTCGAAATCAAAAACAATACCGCACAACTGGTTTTTGTCTATATTGACGGCAATAAATCCGGCACGATTCCCGTCAACAGCTTCTTCAAAATAAATGTCAACGTCGGCCGACGAGAAATCTACACACGCACCGAACGCGCCAATAATATTTTTTTATACTGGGGACCAAACTATGTCACCTGCGGCAGCAACCTCAAAGACGGCTCTGTTTTTCTGGAAGTAAATCCTGCCAAAAAATTATGAAATGCTGTTTCGAGGGGGGAAATATGTTTATGATTTATCCAAAAGTTCGCAACTGTAACCTTTTTCGGATTTTTGACACTAATAAATGGCTCAATGTCTTTAAATATTTCCGAGCCAAGGAGAAAAACAAAATGCCATCCCCGAAATCCTTTTTGCAATTCCTGATTTTGACAATCAGCTTGATGATTGTTTCTTCCGTGAACAGCGCTGCCCAACAATTAGAACTTGTCGTCCAAACCGGGCACACCTCTGACGTGCTATCAGTTGCCTTTTCACCGGACGGGAAAACTCTTGCTTCCGGAAGTTTTGACTCCACCGTCAAGTTGTGGGATGTCCAGACCGGACAGCAGATCAGATCTTTGGAAGGTCATACTGACATCGTTCCTTCAGTTGCCTTTTCACCGGACGGGAAAACTCTCGCTTCCGGAAGTTGTTATCGAAATAAACGCCCTATGATTAAAGGCCTTGAGTGTTTGGAAGGAGAAATCAAATTATGGAATATCGAAACCGGAGAACAGGTCATATCTATGAAAGGCGACCATACTTGGGTTACTGAAGTCGCCTTTTCACCCGACGGGAAAACACTCGCTTCTAGAAGTTTTGATAAGACAATCAAATTATGGAATGTCGAAACCGGACAACTTCTCAAATCTTTAGAAGGTCATACTGATACGGTTAACTCCGTCGCCTTTTCACCTGATGGAAAAACTCTTGCTACGGGAAGTTCTGACAAAAGCGTTAAATTATGGAATGTCGAAACCGGTCAACTTCTCAAATCTTTAGAAGGTCATATTGATTCGGTTAATTCAGTTGCGTTTTCGGTTGATGGCAAAACTCTTGCCTCGGGAAGTGGTGACAACACCATCAAATTATGGAATGTCGAAACCGGACAACTTTTCAAATCTTTGGAAGGCCACAATGATTCAGTTAATTCAGTCGTATTTTCACCTGATGGCAAAACTCTTGCTAAGGGAAGCTGGTACCAGACCACCAAATTATGGAATGTCGAAACCGGACAACTTCTCAAATCTTTAGAAGGGGAAACTGATTCAGTTTTGTCCTTCGCATTTTCACCGGACGGCAAAACTCTCGCTTCGGGAAGCCAGAACAAAACCATCAAGTTGTGGAATGCCGAAACCGGACAACTCCTCAAAACATTGGAATCTCATACTAATTGGATTGGAGAGGTTGCCTTTTCACCGGACGGCAAAACTCTTGCATTGGTGGGTAACGACAATACAATCAAGTTGTGTTATACCGAAAGCGGACAACTTTTCAAATCATTGAAAGGTCATACTTGGTCTGTCAATTCAGTCGCCTTTTCACCGGACGGGAAAACTCTTGCTACGGGAAGTTCGGACAAGACAATCAAATTATGGAATGTCGAAACCGGACAACTTTTCAAATCATTGAAACGTCATACTGATTCGGTTATTTCAGTTGCTTTTTCACCTGACGGTAAAACTCTCGCTTCGGGAAGTTCGGACGATACAATCAAGTTCTGGAAGGTAGAAACTGGTCAACTTCTCAAGTCTTTGAAAAGTTCTTTTTCTACAGCTTCGATTGAAAAAGTTGCCTTTTCACCTGATGGAAAAATCCTTGCCTTGAGTGGTAAAACAACAATTATTGCTTTTGATGGTGAAGATAACGGAATAATCGTGCTGCGGAATGTGCAGACCGGACAGATTTTGAAAGCTTTTCAAAAAGACGATCCGAAAACTGTGAGTGAGGTTTCCGCAATCGTGCCTGATTTTTATAATAAAAGCGAAAATGAACTAAATCAAAATGAACCAAACTCACCGGACGGCAGATTTCAGATCAAGCGCGGTGAAAACCTCAAACTAAATCTCTTTGATGTAAAGTCAGGCAAATTATTGGTAAGCCTTATCCTACTTGATAAAGATGATTGGGTCGTGATTGATCCGGAAGGTCGGTTTGATGCTTCCGAAGGTGCTTTGAAATTAATGCATTACTCCTACGGCTTGCAGACGGTTGATCTTGAACAATTCAAAGATGAATACTTCGAGCCGGGTTTGTTGCAAAAGATTTTCAAAGGCGAACGGCTTCGCGCCGTTGTGCCGCTTGCGGATGCGAAGTTGCCGCCGGAGATTGTTTCGCAAGAGTTTGAGCCGAAATCAAACAAACTCAACATCAAACTCAAAAATCGCGGCGGCGGTTTTGGCGCGATTCGGGTTTTTGTCAATGATAAACTGGCGATCGCGGATGCGCGTGATACGAAATTACAAGCGAATCCGAATACGGCGCAGGAAATTATTGATTTGACGGTTGACCTTGCGGGCAGCGCGTTTGCAAAGGGCAAGATCTGCGAGATCAAGGACGGTAAACAGGAATGCCGCGACAATAAGATCACGGTTTATACTTCAAACTATCTCGCCGCTTACCAGACCAGTAATATCACAAGCCGCGGGACGAGCATTTTTACGGTTGGCGGCGACGGTGAAGACAATTTCAAATTGCCGACGCTCTATGCGGTTGTCGGCGGCGTTTCGGATTATGCGGGAAGCGCGCTCGATTTGAAATTTGCCGCCAAAGATGCCGAAGATTTTTCTGCCGCACTCAGCTTGGGCGCAAAACAGCTTTTCTGCGCCAAAGAAAACCCGAATTGTCTGGACAAAGTTCAGATCACAACGCTTTCGACATCGGGCAAAGCCGGAACGATTCAACCGACCAAAGAGAATTTCCGCCAAGCCTTCGCCGAAATTGCCGCCAAAGCCGAACCCGAAGACATCGTGCTGGTTTATCTTTCCGGTCACGGCGTTTCGCTCGACGACACCGACACATATTTTTATCTGACTTCCGATGCCGATCCGACAAGCAAGGATGATTTGACGAAAAATTACTCCAAAATTTCGATCACGAGCAACGAACTTCTCTGCTGGATGACGACCACGCCTTGCGACGCCGAAAAAACCTTGTCGCTCAACGGCAAACCGCAAATCGGCAACAAGGCTCTGCGCCAGGTAATCATTCTCGATACTTGTGCCGCCGGAAAAGCAGGACAAACACTCGCGCTGATCGCCCAAAAAGATCTTTCGACCGACCAACGCCGCGCGATCGAATTCTTAAAGGACAAAACCGGAACGCATATTCTAATGGGAAGCACCGCCGACCAACCAAGCTATGAAGCCAGCAAATTCGGACAAGGTTTGCTGACCCGAGCGTTATTAGAAGGAATGAGCGGCGCGGCTCTGGAAAAGGTCAACGGCTTTGTAGATATTCAAACGCTTTTCCGATACGCCGAAAACCGAGTTGAAAAATTAGCCGTCGGCATCGGCGGAATCCAACGCCCGACCAACGCCGCGCCTTCGGGAAAAACCTTCGTCATCGGACAAATGATGCCGACCACTATCGAGGAAATCGCCAAAAAACTACCGAAAGAAAAGCCTTACATCCTGCGCCCGTCATTCGGCAACCGCGAAGATAATTTTGATAATTTGGGTATCAACAACGCACTCGCCAAAATTCTCAACGACCAAAACAACCCGCTGATGATAAAAGGCGGCGAAGCGGTTCTGGTTTATCTCAACGAAGAAAACTTCACCGGCGCAATCAAACCGACCGGCTTTTACACAATCGAAGGCGACACCGTCAACGTCAAAGTCTCGCTCTACCGCGACGGTCAAAAAGTTACTGAAACATTCGAAGTAATTGCCAACAAAAACGAAATTGTCGAAAAACTTTTAGCCGCGATTCGTGATAAATTGACGACGTTAAAACCTTGAAGAGAAAATAATGCACAGAATTAAGTAGAGCAATTTTTAAATTATCCGGTGTTTTTGTCTTCGTCCAGAGTCCAAACTTCAGTTTGCTTGCCCGCCACGCTTCGCTGGCGGTTTAGCCGCCTAAAGGCGGGACTCAGAACGAAAACAAAAATCCACTAGGGTAGGCTCAAAAACCCAGATAATTTAAAAATTGCTCTATTTAAGCAGGTCAGCAAATGTTCTCAGATATTTTGAATAGTTTAGAGTAACGGCTTCAGCCGTGAAACCGCCAGCGAAGCGCGGCGGTTTCTCACGCATAAATGCGTTACTCTGAACAACCATAATGTCGCAAAATTTCTTCCTGCCTGCTTAATTAACACAAAGTCGCGAAGTGATCTTGTGGTAAAAAGTCTTTTATTTATTGTTTTTAATCACAACAGTTCCCGGCAAAAGCATATTTACATCACCGATTATTTTTAGTTTCGGCTCGCGGATCGCGCTCAATTTCTTTTGCTCAACGTCCGTTTTGGCTTGGGCTGAAATAAGATTTAGCCAATCTTTGACATTTCCCGCTTGCGGCAATGCAAGGGCCGCAAAATAGGAAATCACGCCGCGCGATGTTTTTTCGCCGTTTTGCATAAAAACATCGGAAAACGCCAGACAGGAAAGTTCATCTTTAGGCGAATCCATAATAATTGCAGCAACATTAGCAGGCACACGGTCTGCCAGAAGATTTGTATGTCAGTTGTCGGGAAGCAGTAAAAGTTTAACTTGCGGCGGCAGTTTGAGCGTTTCAAAAACCTCGCGCCACAATAATTTCTGCTCTGCTTCTGCGAAATTCCGATTCAGATTTATGCCCGGCTCGACTTCCGTTTCGGAGATTCTCCGATAAGTTCCGTGACCCGAATAATACAGAAACACCGTACCGTTTTTCCACCCGATAGTTCTCTTCTGAATTTGCGTCAAAAGAGCAATCACCATCGAACGGCTCAGATTGCCGTCCAAACTGACAATTTCCTCCGCCGAAAAGCCGCGCTCCCGCAAGGCTTTGTGCATCGCTTCAATATCATTGTGCGAAGCCGTCTCCCGATACCAATCCGCCCCAACGAGAACCGCCAACTTATTCGACTCTTGCGCCAAAACATTAAAGGCTACAAATCCGATAAGTACGAGAGTAGTCAACAATTTGCCAATCACTTTGACATTTTTAAATTTCATATTGAGTTTCAATAGTTTTTCTAAGTAACAAAAGTTTAATAACCTTACCCATCTCAAAAATTAGATATTTGCCAGAAGTCCGACAAATCTTCAGTTTGTCGCTGTCGTTGAACTTAATTCAAGTTGAACAGCAAACTAAAGATTTGCCGGACTTCGTTATCAAATTTTAGTGGGTAATGTTATTTTACCCGTGTTACTAACTTATTCTTTGCTTTTTTTCGCCGTCGAGGCGCATTGCTAATTCATCCCAAATTTTTCTACGTAAACAATCATCATTCACACGTAAAACATATTTACAGTCAAATTCAACAAAAAATTGGCAACGCAAAATTGTCTCAGGGAATTTCATAATTTTGTTACACAAATAATATGCCACTTTTCCTTAAATCCTGACATTTTTTCTTCTTGTAACCTTTTTTCGAATTTTGCTCACTAAAAAATGAAAGGGTGGAAAAAGCCGTTTCGTAAATTTTAATAGTAGAGGAGCAAAGAAAATGAAGGTTATTTTAGCGATCGTTTGGTTTATGTTTGGTTTGACGATTTTGTTTAATGTCGTCACTGAAGTCGGATTTTAATAGTATATTCTGAACGCCAAGACGCGAGGTGCGCAAAGACGCAAAGATTTTTTGAAATAAATCGGGTGAGCTTTCAGTATTTTCCAGTCGAGATCATTACTGAGCGGCATAGTTTTTGCTTACTTGAAAACTATCAAATATTTTAAGAGTTTTGCCCACGAAACACACGAAAGAGACGAAAAAAAAGCATTTTAACCAAATCTTTTTTCTTGTTTTCGTGCCTTTCGTGTGTTTCGTGGGCAGATTTTCTTAGTTTTCAAAGCCACGGCAATTTTTAGACCGCTCAGTAATGAGTCGAGTCAACTAAAAACGGATTTCCCTTTGCGTCTCGCCGACTTTGCGGCATTGATTTAATTTTTTTTTAGTAAATCCCGTTTGGCACCGGGAATTAGTCGCCAACATCTTGAATACTCCGGATGTCGGCGACTTTTTTTATTTGCCGGTCATTGACGATAGAAAACTCGTGATGATAAAAGGTTTGGCGGATGTTTCGCGGCGGTAGAAAACGCGCGGCGTTTGCAGTCCGCGTTTGTTTGCGTCCTTTTCCGTATCGCCATTGACGTAAAAAATACCGCTTCTGCCTTGCACGCTTGGATCGCCGCGTTTTATTTCCGCGTCGCGCCGTTGCATTTCTTCGAGCTGCATTCGCGGGACCTCCGCGGCGGCAAATGAAAACCATTCGCGTTCGGTGATTGATCTGTCCGCATCATTATCGGCGTTCGCGTTGGTTAATCCGTCGAGCAGCGAAAACGTCAAAAGACCGTGTTCGATTTTCTTGCCGTCGGGCGTGCGCGAAACTTCCAGTGCGGCTTGATAGCTCTGCGCGGCAGTCAAAATATACATTCCTTTTTCAAACGCAAGCTGGGCCAAACCGCGCGAATTCATCGGTCCGCGTCGTTTTTCTTCGGCTTCGAGTGCCTGCCCCGAATTGCAAGCATCAACAATTAACATCAATTGTCCCGCGTCCAAATCTCTCAAAACCGCTTCGAGTTCCAAATCTGAAATGCTCTTTTTTTGCAATGAAGCGATCCGCGATTCTTCCGTATCGGAACTGGTCGGAAAACCATCGGTCGGAATCAGATAAAACCGGTCTTTGGAAGCCGTGCCGTGTCCGGCGAAATAGATCACCAAAACATCTTCGGGCTGTGTTTTTTGAATGGCGGCAAATTTCTTTTCCGTTTCGGTTGAAAGATTCGCGGGTTTCGCCGTTTTGTCGCCTTTCGCAAAACGTTCGAGCG
>JANLTD010001237.1:0-2778 GCA_031362765.1 Acidobacteriota bacterium
CAAATCGGCGACAATCAATTCGTCTTGGTCGCGTGTGCCGACGGCGAGCATTTGACCGCGCGGGTCGCAGAAATAGCTTTGACCGTAAAATTCGCCGATGTTCCATGGCGGCTCAGTTCCGACGCGGTTGATTGCGCCGACAAAATAACCGTTGGCGACGGCGTGCGCGGGTTGTTCGAGTTTCCAGAGATATTCCGAAAGTCCGGCGACGGTTGCCGACGGATTAAAGATGATTTCCGCGCCGTTCAAGCCCAGACAGCGCGCGCCTTCGGGAAAATGACGGTCGTAGCAAATATAAACGCCGATTCGCGCAAACGCCGTTTCAAAACACGGATAGCCGAGATTTCCGGGGCGAAAATAAAATTTTTCCCAGAATCCGGGCGCGACGTGCGGAATATGCGTCTTGCGGTATTTTCCAAGATATTTGCCGTCGGCATCAATGACGGCCGCGGTATTGTAATAAACGCCGGAAATTTCTTCTTCGTAGATCGGCACGATCAAGACCATTCCGAATTCTTTAGCGACATCCTGCATCATTTGAACAGTCCTTCCGTCAGGAACTTTTTCGACCGCTTCATACCAGCGCGTTTGTTGTTCGGCGCAAAAGTACGGCGTCGTAAAGATCTCTTGAAAACACAGCATCTGAACGCCTTGCGCGGCCGCATCAACAACCATTTTCATCTGGTGTTCGATATTCGCCTTTTTAATTTCCTCGATCGGCTTTTCGACATCACCGACATTATGTGCCTGAATCAATCCGCATTTTATTATTCTTGACATAAATTTTTCCTCACTTAATTTTGCGGGCGATTTGGTCGCCGCCTTGATGAAGCGTCAGACTTTCGATTTTTCCGTCTGCGCCGCGATTAAAAGTCAGTTGAGCGTTGACAACTTTGTAATAAAAATCCTTCTCAGACGAAGCATAAACGCGAAAGTTCGGTTGTCCGGTCAGTTGGGCGAAAAGCCGGTCGGCCCGGCGGGTAATCGTAAAAACAAAATTCGGCGCAAGTTCGTAACTGCCGACGTATTCGTCCAGAAGTTTTTCGTTGACGGCGAGATATGGTTTAACTTTTTTCAGCGGAACCTGCGCGTCCAAAAAATGAACGCCGATGTCGTCAACCGATTCGGCGGAATTAGTTAGAATCACGATGCCCAACTTTTGCGTTGGACTGAAACCGACGAAACTGCGAAATCCGCCCGTTCCGCCGTTGTGCCAAATTATCTCTGCGGTCGAACCCTGCAAAATATGCCAATTCAAACCAATTTTCATCTTTGCGCCCGCGTCGCGCTGCGGTTTTTGAGCAGCAACGAAAGCCTCCGCCAAATTTGTTTTGGTCAAATTCAGATTTGCGGCAACGAATTTCGCCATATCCTTCGCGGTCGAACGCAGTGCGCCGGCGCCGGCGAGCGTCGGCAAATCCCACAGCGAGGCCGCTTCGCCATTCTCCGTGAAACCTTGCGCGGTCCTCGCTCTTAAGGCGGACGAAAGTGTAATGGTCGTGTCTTTCATTCCGAGCGGTTTCAGGATGCGCTTCTTAACCAGATCTTCGTAGCTCATTTTGGCGCGCAGACTCAAAATATGTCCGAGCAAACCGACCCCGAGATTTGAATATTCATAAACCGCGCCGATGTCGCGTGTCAGCGTATATTTTGATAAAAAATCATACATTTGCCCGACTGTGTAATCAGCGTATGGATTTCGAATATCCTTGGGGGCTAAATTATCGGGCAGACGGGGCAGTGCGGAAGTATGCGTCGCCAAATCGAGCAAAGTAATTTCCTTACCGTTGCGCGTCGGCGTTTTGACGGTCTTCGGCAAAAACTTTGAAATCGGGTCGTTTAAATTGACCTCGCCGCGTCTGACCGCCTGGGCAAGCAATATGCCGGTAAAAACTTTTGTTACCGAGCCGATTTCAAAAATGGTATTCTCGTCCGAATCTTTTGCCGCATTTATCTTATCGCTTTTGCCATAACTCGTAAATCGCGTTCCTTTTTCGTCAATTATGCCAACGACAATACTCTGATTTGTCTGACCAACGTCAACGCGCTCGATCAAAATATCTGTAATTTGCTTTTCACTCTGAGCAGTTACCTGGTAAAAAGCAGACATAAACACTACTAATAAAATAAAAATTCTTTTCGTTTTCATATTTTTGAAGTTTTATTACTTCCTTTTTCTCAATTACTATTTTGATTTTACTTCATATTTGGGTTGAACTTCGTATCGTCAATCACCAAATTGTTTTTTACATCCAAAACCTTGCGCGACCAGCGAATATTCGGGACGGCAAATTTTATCAGCGAAGGCAGTTTGACGCCGCCGAAATCTTTGTAATCGGTGTAATCAACCTGATAAACGAAATTGCCCAAAATCGTTGCGGTTGATGCGGCGCGGCGCACCAGCAAGCCTGTCTGCACGTCGAAATAAAGCCGTTCGCGCTGGTTGTCGGCGGTTGTTGCCGTGACCAGATAAACTTCGCGTCCGTCAATTTTATCAACGATGCGAAATTCCATTTTCGCATAAACCGCTTTCAGATTCGGGTTCGCAAAAAGCTGCGCCTCGCGTTTTATTTGTTCGGCTTCGTCGGCTTTCAAAACGATTTCGTCTTTGTTCCCGCGCTTCCAGGCCGCTTTGCCGTCGAAACCTTCGGTGATGAGATAATCGCCGAATTCTTTTGACGGATAGGTCGTTTTAACCGACATTTTACCAGATTTTTGCAAAACCTCTTCCGCTTCAAAAGTCTTCCCGTCCGGTTCAAGCCGTTGGGCTTTGATCTG
>JANLTD010000623.1:0-5947 GCA_031362765.1 Acidobacteriota bacterium
CAAAGAAATTGGTATTCGCAAGGTTTTAGGTGCAAGCGTAGCGGGTATTGCCGCTTTATTATCCAAAGATTTTTTGAAGTTCTCAAACATTAACGGATAAACTCTCGCATCACCTTTTCCGCTTGACGCCAAAACATTCAAGGCACTTGCGCGAACTGCGGAAGAGTTGGATTTTTCGGAATATTTGAAACCGATATCAACCGCTCGTTTGTCGCCCAAAGCTACCAGACCGTTAAGACCCGCGACTCTGATTTGATCTTTCCACGACGGAGTTTCGACCAATTTGAGCAATGCGTCATATGTTTTATCAGTTTTTGTCCGTGCCAAAGCAACCGAGGCTGCGCCCATCACGCCGTAACTTTGGTCACTCAAAGCCGCCAGAAAAGTATCTGCATATTTTGCATCATTTAGACGCCCCAATGCAGCAATCGCCGCCGCCCGGACATTTGAAATTTTATCTTTTGCGGCAGCCGTCAAAGCCGCGACCGTCGCGGCTTCAAAGTTCGCCGGCACGGCCGATGCGTTCGGATTGCCTTGCGGCGGTTGCGCGATCGCCTGAATCACGTCGCGTCTGACAAGCCAAACAGTTTCGCTTGTAATTGCCTGATTCATTGCCGCCAGGATATTTGCTTTGTCTGAATCGCTAGTATCTTTCGACCGCCAGCGCGGCAACAATTGATTCATCGCCCAAACGCGTCCTAAAACATCTTTGTCGTTTTTGAATTGATAGATCAGCTCGTCATTCGATTTGTTAAATTTCAATTCTTTGATCAAAGTTCCCTCGTAATCGAAATTAACGAGTTGCGGTTTGGTCGCCGCGTCAAACGTGAAAACGTTTTCGGTTTGCGGTTTAAGCCAAACTTGTTCAACTTTGCCGTCAATTTCGACATCTACACGCGCCTGAAAAAATTCGGCTTGCGGATACGCATTGAGCGGATCGATCTTTTGCGTTTGCTTGACGTTCAAAGTTAGTTTTTTAGACGCAGAATCGTAATTTTGCGTGACTTCAAAAATCGGATGCCCCATTTTATAAAGCCATTGGTCAAAAAACCAATCCATTGATTGACCGGTCGCTTCTTCGATCGCGATCCGAAGCTGTTCGGTTTGCACCGGCATATTCGCATTCTTGGTCAGATAATGGTTTAAGGATTTGAAAAACTGATCGTCGCCCAGATATTTCCGGAGCATATGCAGCACGGCGCCGCCGCGCGGATAGGCGTAGGTATCGAAAAGCGCATCGGCGTTGGTGTAATATTTCGTCACGATCGGACGGCGTTGTCCTTGATTCCAGGTGCTTAGATAAGCCTGCTGATTGCTGCGAACGTCCGAATAAAGAAAATAATCGTGACCTTTGGAATTCTCGTCCCAGAGCGCCTGCATATAGGTCGCAAACGATTCATTGAGCCAGATGTCCGACCATTCGCGGCACGTCACATAATCGCCGAACCATTGGTGCGCGAGCTCGTGCGACTGCAGGCCCTCGCTGTCGGTGTCGAGCAATTCGCGTTCATCGTGGATCATTGTCGGCGTCATCGTCGTCGCCGAAATATTTTCCATTCCGCCGCCGAAACCTTGCGCCATCGTCTGTGCATATTTTACATATGGATATTTTACGCCGGTTTTTTCCGAGAAAAATTTAACCATTTCAGGCAATCTTTTGACCGATGCCGCGCCGTCTTTTGCTTCATTCGGAAAAAGGTAGGTCGAAACCGGTATTCCCAGATATTCGCCTTTGAATTCCGCATATTCACCGACAACGATTGAGGTCAGATAATTGGCGTGCGGAATGTCCATTTTCCAATGAAACGTTTCCGTTCCGTTTTTATTGTCTTTGCGTTTGATCAATTTACCGTTCGAGACGACAAACATCGGTTTATCAACAGTTGCAGTGAGTTCGTTCGTCGCAAAATCGTTCGGACTGTCATAAGACGGAAACCAAAACCGGTTGTAATCCGATTCGCCCTGTGACCAGATCTGTTTGCGTCCGTTCGGATTATCAGACGTTGGTTTGATAAACTTCAATCCGCCGCCCGCACCGAACCCGAGCGTGTTTTCGATCACCCCGCTTTTCGTACGGTAATCAACCACAAAGGTCATCGCTTCATTAATTTTGTACACCCGGTCAAGATTTATGGTCAGGTTCGTATTTGGTTCATCGTAACTGAATTTCAAATCTTTGCCGCCTAATTTTACGGAATTTATGACCAAAGCTCCTGCATCAAGATTAATCGTCTGAAAATTAGGCATCAGCGGCGCAAGTGTAATTGTCGCGGTGCCAACGGCAACCTCTTTTTCCCAATCGAACTTTAGATCCAATGCGATGTGCCTCATATCAAAATCATGGCTACGAATAAAATGAACCGGCGGAAGTTTTTTGATCTCCTTTTCGTCCTCCGGAAAAAATTCGTTCATCGGGCGTGCTTGCACTATTGATGAAACGGTAAAAATAAAAATAAAGCTTATCGCGAAACATTTCTGAATAATTTTTTTGTAATTCATTTTTTTGTTAGTTTAGATCGGCGCTTGAATCGAACGTTTAAAATAAAAAATTAAGACTCTGCAAAGAATACTGAACCGTCGGATTCCGAAGATGGTCCTGATTCCTAAATTGCCGATTACCGCACTAAATCTCCAAATTGAAAGATGACGCTATTTTGCAAGCGCGCGTTTGTCGCCAAGCACTGCCAGACCATACAATCCGGCGATCTGTATTCGATCGCGCCACGAAGATGTTTTGGTCAACTTTATCAAAGCATCAAAGGCTTTCGGGCTTTTCGTAAAGCCGACAGCAATCGCCGCCGAATCTATCACTCCATAACTTTTATCATTTAATGCCGCCAGATAAAGATCCGTATATTTCGCGTCCTTTGTCGCGCCAAGTAGCGCTATCGCATCGGCACGAATCAGTGATTGTTCGTCCTTGGCGGCTTTTAAGAGCACCTGTGCGGTTACTTCATCAAGCACCGCTGTCGGTTCGGGCGTTCCGCGCGGAGTTTTCGGGACAAATATTGAATGTAGATTGGCAATCGCCTCGCGCCGGATCAGCCATGAAGCATCTTTTTCAGCCGATTCTCTGACGGCTGACAAGATCTTCACTTTATCCGACGATTCTTCCATCAATCTCATCAGTTCGGCCATTGCCCATCGTCTTCCGAGTATGTTTTTGTCAACTTTCAATTGATAAATCAAATCCTCAACTGACTTATCAAAATTCATCTCTTTTAACAATGTCCCTTCATGATCAAAATTAACAAGCTTTGGATTTGTTGCAGAGTCAAAGTAAAAAACATTGACGGCTTGCGGTTTGAGCCAAACCTGTTCAATTCTGCCGTCAATTTCAACATCAACCCGCGCCTGAAAGAATTCGGTTTGCGGATAGGCATCGAGCGGATCAATTTTTTGAGTTTGTTTGACGGTCAATGCCAATTTATTTTTAACAGGATCGTATTTTTGCGAGACATCAAAAATGGGATGTCCCATTTTATAGAGCCATTGATCGAAAAACCAATCCATTGATTCGCCGGTCGCTTCTTCGATCGCGATCCGCAAATCTTCGGTCGAAACAGGCTGGTGCGCGTTTGTAGTCAAATACCGATTGATTGCCTTCCACCAGTTTTCTTCACCGAGATGTTTTCTGAGCATATGCAAAACCGAACCGCCGCCCGGATAAGAATAGTTATCAAACATCGCATCTTTGTTTGCATAATATTTTGTCACGATCGGTCGGCGGCTGACTTCGTTCCACGTTCCGATCGTTTGTTCTTGATTCGTTCGAACATTGTTGTATAGAAAATAATCGTGTCCTTTCAATTCCTCGTCCCACATCCCTTGAAAATAGGTCGCAAACGATTCATTGAGCCAGATCTGTCCCCAATCACGGCACGTTATATAGTTACCGAACCACTGATGAGCTAGTTCGTGTGACTGCAAACCTTCGCTGTCGGTATCCAATAATTCGCGCTCGTCGTGAATCATTTCCTCGATTTGGGTGGTTGCCGAAATATTTTCCATTCCGCCGCCGAAATCTTCGACGAAGGTTTGTGAATATTTCGCATACGGATATTTCACACCTGTTTTTTCCGAGAAAAACTTGATCGTTGCGGGCAGATTTTTGGTTGTCGCCGCAACTTCTTTAGTTTCTGTTGGATAACCGTAAGCGTAAATCGGAACACCATCGTATTCGCCGTTCTTGATTTCAGCATATTCACCAACAACGATCGAAGTCAGGTAATTTGAATACGGCTGATCCATTTTCCAGTAAAAGGTGCGCGTCCCATCAGAATTTTCCTTTGTTTCAACAAGTGCGCCGTTCGAAACTACCGAATACGGCTTTGCAACCGTCGCCCGAAGTTCGCTCGTGCGGAAATCGTTCGGCGTATCATAAGAAGGAAACCAGTACCGGTTAAATTCAGATTCGCCCTGCGACCAGATTTGATAAGGTTTGTCGGGTTGTTTATCGGTCGGTTTGATAAACCTTAGTCCGCGGCCAAAGCCGCCGATCGGTGTATCGCTCTCTGCTTTGTTGACGTAATTTGTTCGATAATCAATTTTTACAGTGAGTTCTTCCCCGCTTTTATAAATTCGATCAAGGATCAATTCGAGATTGTCATTTTCTTTTTTACCATCATAATTGAATTTCAAAACTGTCCCGTTTAAGAGCGAAACGGAATTTATCGTCATTAAGGCGGCGTCGAGATAGATTTTATTCGTGTCCTTAAATGGTGCGACCGTAATGGTCGTCGCGCCATAGGCCGATTCTTTATCCCAATCAAACTTTAGATCAATTGCGATATGTTTGACATCAATCGCACGGCTTCGAATCCAATTTACAGGCGGAAGTTTTTTTTGTTCACCATCTTGTTGTAAAAAAGGATTTTTCAGCGGACGGGCTGAAACAACGCTCGAAAATACAAGTAAGAACAGCATTGAAAATGCCAGAATCTTACGAGACAAAGGGTTTAGAATCATATTTTTTCTTTAAATGTTTTTTTAATCACTCTACAAATAATCAAGAAGTGGTTTTGTTTTGATTTTTACGGTCAACCATTCGATTTGTTTCAATAATTAACATTCAGGTTGGAATAAAAAAAAGACGAACAACAAAACGCCGCTCGTCCCTTTTACCTTTTACCTTTTACCTTTTACCTTTTACCTTTTAACGGTTGGTCACATATTTGAACGCCATCGAAGCAATATCGTCAGTGATGCTTCCGTCGTTGTCGCTATCGAGCAGCGAATTTAAGAATCCGCCCTGCGGGGCTTGCTGAATTTGTTGCTGTTGCTGGCCGAGCATTGATGAAAGTCCGCCCGCATCGAGATTATTTTCTTGTTTTTGTTTCCCGAGATAACTCATCACGAGCGGTGCAAGAAACATCAGGATCTGGGCGACTTGCCCCATTCCCAAACCGCTTTGATTACTGATCTGTTGTGTCACATTGCCCTGACTTCCGCCCAAAATATGTCCGAGAATTCCGCCGGCATCGGTGTGGCGCGATGGTTGTCCGCCGCCGAAGATCATTCCTGCAAGTCCGCCGAGATTGTCCATAATGCCGCCGCCGCTGTGGTCTTTTTCTAACGCATTGTTCAGGTTTTGCGCGCCTTCAGGTGTCGCGGCATTATTTGCCAAACTATTCAGAATCGTCGGCAAAGCCATTTGAATTGCGGTATTGACTAGACTCGGTTCCGCACCCACTTGTTGACTGACCTGATTTAAGGCTTCGGA
Source organism: Acidobacteriota bacterium (assembly GCA_031362765.1). Lineage (GTDB taxonomy): Bacteria > Acidobacteriota > Blastocatellia > Pyrinomonadales > Pyrinomonadaceae > JAFDVJ01. The sequence continues at coordinate 5,723 of JANLTD010000623.1, forward strand.
GCCTTGTTGTTGTCCTAATAAATCTTCTAATGAAAACATAAATTTCTCTCCTTTTGTTAAACTATTTTGGGGCTGTTTCGAGATAATAACAAATATTTTTTGATTTGTCCTTTACAAAATCCTGTTGTAAGTTTGAAAAAATAAATGTTTAAGAAACAAATGGAAAATAAAGTACTCCATTTCAATTTGAACTGGTCAGAACCGCCTGCGCCTACGTGGCGGGTT
>JANLTD010001275.1:0-3480 GCA_031362765.1 Acidobacteriota bacterium
AAAAAGGTGTCGAAACGAGTGATGCCAACCCCGAAGAACGACGCTTTTACGTTTCCAAGCCTTTTGCGTCTTTTCCACGCGTCCAGTTGAACGTAAAGATATTGGCGTTTTGTTCCTTTAATTCCTGAATAGATCTTTCACGCAAATCCTCGACCTCGGCGCGGGTGTCGAGCCGGTAAACGACACCATTGTTAAGATGGATCGCGTCGTCGTAGTATTCGTGCAAAATTCCTTTTGCCTCAAATGGCTTAACGACGTTGGCAACGAAATATTCGTCGGCGATTTTCTCTGCATTGCGAAAGATCGAAGGGTCTCGTTCGGGAAATTCGACGACGTTGGAAACGTAAAAGCGTCGTTCTTCGGGGTTGGCATCACTCGTTTCGACACCTTTTTTGGTGACCGTCGTTTCAAAAACGACGAAAGCATAATTTGATTCGTCAGCTTGCGCCCGCGCTGCGGATGGCGCAAATGTTAAGATCAAACCCATTAATAAAATCGCTGAAAATTTGTAATTTCTGTTCATTATTTTCTCCTGCTTATTGTTTTTCTTTAATTAAACTGTTGATAATTGGTTGTCTGAGGAATGTGTAAAAATAACTTATACGCTTTTCACTTAGAAACTGTGCAATAAGTCAGAACCCTGAGCGGGAGCGACGGGTTGAATATCAATAACATTAAACAGGTCGCTACCGCTCGCTGGTCTGACTTATTGCAGACAACAATGCACAGTTTCTAAGTGAAAAGCTTATTATAAAAAAGAAACTTAAATCGTTTAGTAGCCGCGCGCAGGCCGCGTTGCCCGGCGGTCACCGCACAGAGCCTCTAAACGATCGTTATAAGTTATTTTTTACATGTTACTAAGGAATGAACGCCGCCGGTACAGGTTTGTCGGCGGTTTGTCCGAAATGAACTGCTGAAAATGCGTTGTTCGATGATCTCAGAACATACCAGTTGCCATCGCTCGGGCGGAAAACCGCGATGTCGCTGCGGCCGTCGCCGTCATAGTTTCCGGCGGTCGGAATATCTGTCGCCAAACCGAATTGGGTAATTGTGACGCTGTTGTCGCGGCTTTGCAGGATATACCAGGTTCCGCTGCGATAAACCGCAATGTCCGTGCGCCCGTCGCCGTCATAATCTGCGGTGACCGGCTTATCGCCATTTAAGCCAAACTGAACGATCATAAAATTGCCGTCCGAACTTTTTCGGGCATACCACGTGCCGTTTGACGGACGAAAGACCGCATAATCGGCTTTGCCATCGCCATCGAAATCGCCCTGCACGGGAATATCACCGGCTAAACCGAATTGATAACTGACGGCTTGACCTGTTTGGCTTGATTGCCACCACCAGGTGCCGCTCCGATAGACCGCGAGATCGGCTTTGCCGTCGCCGTCAAAGTCTTGCGGAATCGGTTTGTCGCCCGCGAGACCAAACTGAACGGTTGTTTCGGCAAAGTTCTCGTCGGAGATATACCACGTTCCGTTCGATGGACGAAAGACCGCATAATCGGTTCGGCCGTCGCCCGTGAAATCAGCCGGCGTGATCAGATCGGTTCCCGCGCCGTAGTAACGGTACGAGGCAAAAGTCGCCGAATTGTTCAAAACATACCAAATGCCGTTGAGTTGCGGACGAAAGACGGCGAAATCGCTCAAACCGTCGCCGTCAAAATCTGCCACGGCGCGTTGTGGAGTCGGGACAAACGATCTGAAAATATTCAAGTTGTTGTTGACATTCGTCGGCGTTAAATTTGTCGCAAATGATGCAAAAACAACTGCCTTTCCGTTTGTGCTGATGCTCGGCGAATCGCTATCGCTGTTGCCAAGCGCAGTTCCGGCATCATTCAAAGATTGCGCGATCGTAATTTTGTTGACCATATCACGCACATAGACTTGAAAACCACCGCTTGTCGGAAAATCTGCGACGAGATTTTGCGAATTGCTAACAAATGTCACGAATCGTCCGTCGCGGCTCATTTGGTTACCACGTGAACCGGTTAAGGAATTGTTGGTTCCGCCTTGAGTTCCCGCGGTATTGATACTGACAACTTCGGTTTTGCCTTCAGCTAAATCACGCCGAAAGATGTTGTAACCCGTTCCGACCGGAAGGCTGACTAAATTGTTAGCTTTGCTTTCAAACGAAACATATCTGCCGTTTGCGCTAATGCTTACATTCCGATTCTGAAAATTACCTTGTCCGGTTTCGCCGTTTCCGCTCGCATTTCCGACTGTATTTACCGTTACGAGCGAATTTAAACCCAAACCAAAGTCGTGAACAATGACATTTACGAACGGATTGTTAAAAGGAATCGGAATATTCGTCAAATCGTGTGCCGCGCTGGAATATGCGACTCGCGTTCCATTTTTGCTGATGACGGCAGAAAAAGAACTGAAAGTGCCCGTGCTTGTGCCGGACACTGCTAACGACGCGCATTTCGTAATCTGAGTTTGATAATTATAGAAATAAATGTCGTATTGCGTGTTGTCATCAAGTGCAGTGAGATTATTTGCCAGACTCGTAAATGCAACCATCTGACCGTCCGCCGTAATACTTGGGTCAACGCTGTCGTCATTTCCCGTGTTTGTGCCGGAATTGTTAATGCTTGCAAGGCGCGTGAATCCGGTTTGCATATCGCGGATAAAAATGTCGCTTTTGGTGTTTGTATCGTTAATAAAAGTTAAGTCGAAAGCGTTGCTCATAAAAGCCACGAAGCGTCCGTCGTCGCTCATATCGTAGGCGTGCCAACCGCCCGTGCTTCCCGAAAAACCGTTTCCGGTGCTTGTTCCTAAAACACTCACGCTGACGAGTTGCATTTGATTTGTAACAATATCGTAACGAAAAACGTCCAAATTACTGTTCGTATCGTTGGTCGAAACCAAATTTGTTGCGCTGCTGGCAAAGACAACATAACGCCCGTTTGCCGAAATTATCGGATTTACCGAAAAACTGTTTCCGGTCGTCGTCGGAGTCGCCAAACTGATACAGCGAAGCGTTCCGGTTTGCGTATCGCGCAGAAAAACGTCGGAAGAATTATTCGTATCGGTTAAGCCGCCGATAAGGTTTGTCGCGTCGCTTTGAAAGACGACATAACGCCCGTCGCCGCTGACGGAAACTTGTCGCGAAGTTCCGTTGCCGTTGTCGCCGTTTGGTGCTTTGCTCATCAACTCGGGCTTGACGGCGGCATTTGCCATTATCGTCAATCCGAAAATGATTGCAAATGTTGTTAAGAATGTTGTAAATATATTGTGTTTCATAGCTGTTTTCTCCTTTAATTTTTAGGTTTGTTTGTAACTGATTAGGTTAGGACTTACGCAAAGTTCATTTTTGTCGCTGAAAGCGACTAATTTAATAGCGTCGGGTGCAACCCGACGTTGAAACCGAAAATCGCTCCGACGCTGTAAGTGTCGAACAAATTGCTAACAAATTCGTCCCTTTCCGAGGACGCGACGCTTGATTGTCGGGTCGTCGGGTTTCACCCGACGC
>JANLTD010001290.1:0-3483 GCA_031362765.1 Acidobacteriota bacterium
ATGTCGGCGGTGTAATGGTCGTATTCCGCAGCAGCATCTATCAATAACAACTGCCCCGATTTAACCGGAGCTTGCGACTCAACATAATGCAAGGTCGTTGCGCTCGGCCCGCAACCGACGATCGACGGATAACCCCAAAAATCGGCGTTGCGTTTGCGAAAGATATATTCGATCTCGGCCTGTGTTTCATATTCAAATTTCGCATTGCCAACCGTTGCCATCGCCCACAAATGCGCTTCGTTTGAAATATTAATAGCGTGCTGCATCAATTTGATCTCGTAACGCGATTTGATTGAGCGCAACGCCGTAAAAATCGGATTGGCATTCATCAGATTGTAGCCGAGAGTCGATTCGTAATCGACCAGACGAGTTTTTTCATCGGTCGTGACTTTTGCAAATTGGTTGGCAAATTCCCACTCTTGGCGATATTCGCGCAAGTCGTTGATTTCAAAATCAAATTTCGGGATCAACAAATATAGATTTTCCGCCGAAGCTGTCAAAGAAAAATTATTCGCCTTTGAGTTAAATGATTTCTTTTGTTTGATTGCCGTCAAAAAATCCGTCCATTCCTTGGCATCCACAATCGTTTTGATACCCGAAAGACGCATCGCGTCATCATTTGAATACATCCGGCCATTCCAGGTTTCGGTCTGCGGATTACGTTTCGGAATAAACAAAACCTCGGTTCGCTGACCGCCCGTTTTGATCAAAACAAGGGTCGCATTTTTTTGATTGAGCGCGGTCAGATAATAGAGATTGTTTTCTTGCCGATAGACGTAATCCACATCGTTGGTATAAACGCGCGGCTCGCTGCTGAACATTATCAAAACACTGTTGTCCTTCATTTCCGCAAAAACTTTTTCGCGGCGTGCGGCAAGTTCGGTTTGGCGCTCAGCATCAGAAATTACCGGCGCTGCGGGCGTTTCGGGAATTACCGACGCACCGCCAAATCCGATTATTTTGGCAAAACTGATGGCATTTAAAAAACAAATGCAGATGACTGCTAAAAGTATGGAATGTTTTTTTATCATAATTTTGATTTCTCTTTTTTAATTTTGTATTTCCGTTTCTTAAACCCAGAAAAACGAAGCGAAATCTTTTTTTGTCGCCTCTCGAATAATGCGTTCCCAAATTTTGTGACCGTTGCGCCCGTTGGTAAAAACCACCATTCCCCAATTTTTTGCGGGATTACCAATGACAAAGGCTTTGAAATTGCCGTTATCGCCCCAATGCCAGAAATAAGAAGTCTCGTCGTAGTTTTCTAACCCGATCCCCAATCCCCACGACAAAACATCGTTAATTTTGACTTTCGATGTTTGCATTTCGCGCAAGGTTTCTGGTTTGAGACTGAACTTTCCACCTTTTGACGGGTTGAGCATTTGCATTAAAAATTGAGCATATTCGGTGGTTGTCGTTTGCATACTGGCAGCGGCGTTCATCGGCATAAAATTTGGAAAAACAGGCATTTTCGCATCTATCAACGGCAGCGCTTTTTCCATATCTTCGTATTTCCAAATCTCAAGAGGCTTGTTCCACTTAGCCGCCAAATCAATCATTTTAGGGATATTTTCCGCGCCAAAATTTGGTCGCATTTGGCCGCGATTGTTATGCCCTGCCGCAGCAGTTTTTTCGTAATCATTTCTCCACATATAACTACTCTGCTTCATCTCCAACGGCTGAAAGATCCGTTCGCTCATAAACTGCTGCAAACCAAGTCCGGTAATTTTTTCGACCACCCGTTGGAGATAAAAAAAGCCCTCGCCCGAGTAGGAAAAACTTGTCCCTGGTGCAAAAGCAAGCTGCAATTTATCGGTGGCTTGAAAACGCCAATTTTGCAAACCGGAAGAATGACTCAAAACGTGCCGAGCCGTTATCGTTTTGGCGCTAGCATCGCCTGGAATATCATCAATCGGCAAATAATCCGCCAACGGTTTGTTAATATCAATTTTGCCTTCTTCGTGCAGTTTCAACACGGCGTAGGTGAAAACCGGCTTGCTCAGCGAAGCCGCGGGAAAGATGGTTTGAGCAATAACAGCCTCTTTAGTTTCTGCATTTTTTACACCAAATTCGCCTTTCCAAATCACGCTATCTTTTTCAACCACTGCGGCTTGTGCGCCCGGCACTCCTGCCCAATCCATCATTTTCGGCAATCGCGCGAGAAATTCTTTGGACAAGGGCAAAGAAGATTTGGCAGAAACAGAAGCAAAACCCTTTAGTGCCGATAAGCCTAAAATTGATGTGCCGATTTGGATGGAAAAGGCCCGACGATTGATCTTATTTTGCATTTATTTCCCTCTCAATTTCTCCAAAAGTATCTTTAGTTTTTTTCTGCTAGTTTCTCTTAAGTTTCAATTTCTGTTAATTGGCAAAAAGCGTGGCGGAACCTCTAAAACAAACGCAATCGCAAACGACAAAAATTTTTGCCATTTACAATCCTTGATTTTTTTATGACCAAATTGCTCTCCACTTTAGGTTTTTTAACGTTTGACCAAATTCAATTGTTAGTCAATTCAGGTAAAGACGCAATGAATTTGTGATAAGCCGTAAAAAATAGGGTTTAGAACGCGAAAAATTCATAAAATCAAGTAAGGAGTGTTTTCGCGAGGCGCGGGGCGCGGTGGAAATGCAAAGTGCATTCCGCGTTTGAAAGTAGTTTATACTCAAAACTGAGGTTAATAAATACTCTGTAAATTCTTTGTTTTTCACTTGCTAAATTGAGAACTTACGGTTGAAACCCAACACTTTTCCAAAGTTCGGCGGTGTCATACATACGTCCTTTTGTCACCACACACTTAACCTGACGAATTTCGCTGATCGAGCGAAGCGGATCACCGTCAACGATTATCAGATCGGCTATTTTTCCGGCCTCAATCGTTCCCAATTCTTTATCAAGTTTCATAACTCGTGCCGGAACAATAGTTGCTGATTGAATTGCCTGCATTGGTGTCAGTCCGGCATTGACCAGCAGTTCGATTTCCCGAAATTCGCTATGTCCCGGAACTACCAGATCTGTTCCGACAATAATTGGAATCCCGTTTTTATATAACGCCATTATTACGCGATTCGCTAAAATATTGCGTTGTTTGATTCTTTCTTCCAACGCCGGATTCGTTTGAATTCCCATCGAATCAATTATTGCGGCAAGTTCAAACGGTAGTTTCGACATTCCCGGCTCAACGGTTGAAAATGGCTGATTCCGAAAGCGAGAACCTACTTCTCCTCTGGCTAAGGTCGGTTCAACCACCGTTTTATGGTCGCGCAAAAACTTCAATCCTTCTTGAGCGGCTTCGGCATCAGGGTCAATGATCGGACGTTGTCCGGCAATTGGTTTGAATGATCTTGGCAGCAACGCCTGATAGACAAAACCGAGATGATTTATTTGGTCAAATCCGTTTTCGATTGCGTCATAAATGCTGACACCGGTCGGAATATGTCCCGTGACGGTCATTCCCAATTTATGGGCTTCGTCCGCGACAATCTTGA
>JANLTD010000005.1:0-2177 GCA_031362765.1 Acidobacteriota bacterium
CGAGGGAGAGTTTCAAGTTTCAGGTTTCAAGTTTCAAGTCTGCGGGTCAACCGGACTTGAAACTTGAAACCTGAAACTTGGAACTCAGAACTCTTTTGAGGAGATATTTTATGAATCTATCCATACGAAAATTCAATTTTAGATTTTTGGCTTTAGCTTTCGGCTTAAGCTTTTTGTTCGTTTCGAACGCTTTCGGTCAAGCATCCGGGAGTTTGAGCGGCAACGTCAAAGACCAGAATGGCGCGGTCGTCCAGGACGCAAACGTCACGGTCAAAAACATTTCAACCAATTCAACGCGAAACGCTGTCACCGATGGCGAAGGACATTGGAAAATACCGGTGCTGTCGGTCGGAAATTATTCGATTACTTACGAAAAAGCCGGCTTTAAAAAAGCCGTCAGCGAGAATATCGAGGTCGAGGCTTCGGTTCCGCGCACGATTGATGCCGTTTTAGAAATCGGTGCCATCGAAAACATCGTCACGATCAGCAGCGACCAAGCACTTGTGCAAAGCGAATCAGCGACGGTTGCGCGGCAAATCACAGGCGCGGAAATCACAAATATTCCGACCTCGACGCGCTCGTTCACAAGTTTGCTTTCATCGGAAGCAGGTGTTTCAAGCGAACTTTCGCCCGTTGCGGTCAATGGCAACGGGAATATTTCGCCGTCGGTCAACGGAACACGGACAACTTCGACGAGTTTTACCTTCAATGGTATTGACGCGACCAATGTTTCGACCAACGAAGGTTCTTTGAGCGATAACATTTCGCCCGCGCCCGAAACTTTGCAGGAAGTTAAACTTCAAACTTCGCTTTACGACGCTTCGACGGGCAGAAGCGGCGGCGGAAATTTTCAAGTCGTCACCAAATCGGGCGGCAATCAATTTAACGGCTCGGCTTATTTTTATATGCAAAACAAAGCCTTAAATGCCAATGACTTTTTCTTTAATAAATTTGAGATTGAAAAACCGAAAGCCGACCGCATCGAAACGGGCGGAACGCTTGGCGGCAAAATTATCAAGGACAAATTATTTTTCTTTGGCGGTTATCAATACACGAACGCCGAAACAGGCTTTGTTCCGACGGCGCGTTCATTTACGGTTTTGCCGCAAGCCCTAACACTTTTAACAGGTGCCAGAACGGCCGAAAACGTCGCGGCGGCTTTTAATCAGTTCAACGGCTGTACGGTTGCCGTAAATTGCTTGACGGCGGCAGATATTTCGCCCGTTGCGCTTAATCTATTGAATCTCAGAAATCCGGTGACGGGCGGTTTTGTGATTCCGACACCGAACGCCAATGCGCGGCTAATCGGAATTGACCGCGCCGGAGCAAGAGCTTTTCAATTCGGAACGGTCGGCACCGGCGGAATTACGTCGCGAACTCTGCGGGAAAACAATCCGCTTGTTCAGCAATTGAATGTTCAGCCTTCAACCTTTAAGCAAAATCAAGTGACGCTGCGGCTTGACGGCAATTTAACACAGAACGACACTTTGAGCGGAACATTTTTCTGGGCAAAATTTCCGGGTATTGATTCTTTCCCCGATCCGTCGAGCTTGGCTTCGCCGTTTTCGCTTCGCCGAAATGACCAAAACCGCACGCTGGCAACCAGCTACACAAAAACGCTCAGTTCAAATTGGATCAACGAATCTCGTTTCGGATATTTCTTCTTAAATAATACCCGAAGCCTCGACGATCCGTTTTTGACGCAGGAATTTACGAGTGCGGCAGTCGGCATCAGCAATCCCGCGCTTCTGTTTGACGATAGCATCGGAACTCGCCGCTTAGGACATTTCATCGGTCGTCCGGGAACAAATCTTGCGCAATTCAGTTTTGGCGGACCGAACGACAGTTTTAACAAACGCAAATCACAAAGTCTGAGTTTTGCAAATAACATGACTTGGATTTACAAAGGCAACACGATCAAATTCGGCGGCGATTTCAAACGTTCGCAATACGATACGAATTTGCCCGAAGAACAAGCGACCGAGTTTGAAAAATTCGACAGTTTTACACAGCTTTTGACAGGCAATGCGCAAGAAGCCGACACACAATTCGGCGTCACGGATAAAAGTTTTCGGATGAAGGATTTCGGTTTTTATTTTACCGACAACTTCAAACCGTTTCGTAATCTGACGGTTGATGTCGGTGTCAGATACGAATTATTTATGTATCCGACCGAA
>JANLTD010000033.1:0-2080 GCA_031362765.1 Acidobacteriota bacterium
AAATCTCCAATTAGTTACTCCCGTTAAAGCATCAAATGAATAAATAGCGAAAGTACTCTTGCTCTCTTTTGAACCAATTTTACTAAAAGAAATTATTGACTTTCTATCTGAAATTATTTCCATTCCGATACCTCCACCCAGTGAAGTTTTCCAATTTTCTCTTCCGTATGCCAAATCTATTGAAAATATCGTATTAGAATTATCCGCAAAAATTATATTACCATTGTTATCAGACGCAAGACTGCCTGTGAAGTCAGCACCAATGGGTATTTCCCAACATTTCTTAAAGGGAGTTTCCCAATTAAAACTTACCTGACTGAAAACTCTGCTTTGAAAACAAATTGACAGCAATACTCCAAACAGCAACCAACAACAAAACCACCCGCTAAGTTTTTTCGATTTACTTTCCACTTTAATAACCTACTATTCAAGATCGCTTAACAAACAATCTGCTTATATATATTGATAACTTTTATTTTCAGTTTGCAAAATACAAAATTATTACTTGACCAATCTGATGGATGCGGGTAATATCCAAAAAAGTTTGCTAAAATCTTTACACAGACTACTACTGTTAATTTTAAACTTATTAATCGGAGAACAAAAAATATGTCTTTCAATAAAATTACAATAATCGGCAATCTCGGGCGCGACCCGGAATTACGCTACACACCTCAGGGAAATGCAGTTTGCGACTTTTCGGTCGCCGTCAACGATCGGAAAAGAGATAAAGCCGGAGAGTGGCAAGATATTGTCACCTGGTTCAAGATCACACTTTGGGGAAAACAAGCCGAGAACGCCTCCAAATACTTAACAAAGGGCCGTCAAATTTATGTCGAAGGCCGTCTTCAATTAGAAGAATGGACAGACCGTGACGGCAATAATCGCCATACTTTGACAGTTCAGGGAAATGAAATCCAATTTCTTGGAGACGGAAGAAATGAAACCAACGATCACAACACTCCCACAGCTGAAAATTCTTACACAAACTCTGCTCCCAATAGCGCCGAATTTAGCGGTCAAAGCGAGTCAAAAAGCACCGATGATGATATCCCGTTTTAGAGTATTTTAATTTCCAGTACTATAGATTCCTGCCGAAAATCAGGAATCTATAGTATTTACCCAATCTCCCATTTGCCTAAATTTACGATATCGATTCTCCAAAAGCCTCGAAAATTCCATCTTCAACAACTCATTCAACTTCTTAAAGATCTTTTCACGCAAGTGCTTGGAGATTGAGTTTATTTCACCTTCTTTGATTACCGGATCATTGACCTTCCAACCAGCATTTTCTGTAATTATCTCATCTATCAAACCAAACCCTTTCAGATCCGCCGCGGTCAAACGCAAACATTCTGCAGCTCGCGGCGCCTGTGCCGCATCTTTCCACAAAATCGCCGCACAACCTTCCGGCGTTATTACTGAATAGACAGCATTTTCCATCATCATAACGCAATCACCAACCCCAATCGCCAAAGCACCACCTGAACCGCCCTCCCCTATTACAATAACAATTGTCGGCACTTTGAGACTTGCCATCTCCCGTAAATTAAAGGCGATCGCTTCTGCCTGTCCACGTTCCTCAGCATCAATACCCGGATAAGCCCCGGGAGTATCAACAAACGTAATGATCGGTCGTCCAAATTTTTCCGCCATACGCATCAGACGCAGAGCCTTTCGATACCCCTCAGGTTTCGTCATCGCGAAATTTCTGTATCTTCTTTCATTTATATCCCGTCCTTTCTGCTGACCGATCACGGCAACTTCAATGTCCTCCAACTTTGCAAACCCACAGACCATCGCCGCGTCATCGGCATACCGGCGATCACCGTGAATTTCAACGAAATCCGTGAATATGCTATTCAACAGATCTAAAGTGTATGGCCTCTCGGGATTTCTTGCTTCACGCACTCTCTGAAACGCTGTATTTTCGTCAATACTCATATTCTATAAATTCCAACTAACCTGACAACCTTTTTCTTTTAGTTCAATCTCCAAATTTATTGAACCTTGTATACGCAATGGCTGAGAATAAACTTTTACCCTAACCCCGCTGTCCATCGAAACATTTATATAAACT
>JANLTD010000038.1:0-1834 GCA_031362765.1 Acidobacteriota bacterium
CTTGGACTAAAACGCGGTTTGAGTGAGGATTTGGTCATTTCTCCTTATTCAACTGCACTTGCCGCCATCATTTCACCGGCGGCGGCGATGGAAAATTTCCGCAATTTGGTAAAAGAAGGTGCGCTGGCTCAGTTTGGATTCTACGAAGCAATTGATTACACGCCTGAACGCCTTCCGCCAAACCAGACACGAACCCTAATTCGTGCTTTTATGGCGCATCATCAGGGAATGATTATGGTTGCACTCAATAATTTGGTTCATTCCAATATTATGCAAACGCGTTTTCACGCCGAACCGTTGGTGCAAGCAACCGAACTCCTGTTGCAAGAACGAATTCCGCATAACGCACCGGCAATGTATCCGCGGGTCGAAGAAGTTGTTTCAAATTCGTTGGTACGACAACTTTCGGGACGCGTAACGCGAACTTTTGACACGCCGCACCTTTCCACACCGCGCACGCAAATTCTCTCAAACGGAGCGTATTCCGTGATGTTGACTAATTCGGGCGCAGGTTATTCAATGTATAAAGATCTTGCCGTGACCCGTTGGCGTGAGGACACAACCCGCGATTGTTGGGGTAGTTTTATTTATCTTCGTGATGTCGAAAACGGCAAAATATGGTCGGGCGGTTATCAACCGTTTGAAAAAATGCCGCGATTCTACGAAGTTGCTTTTTCCGAAGATAAAGCCGTCATTAAACGCCGTGATGGAAATGTGGCAACCCGCATCGAGATCATCGTTTCGCCCGAAGATAATGCCGAAATTCGGCGTGTTTCGATTACGAATAATTCGGGGCGAGTTCGTGAAATTGAAATCACAAGTTACGCGGAAATAGTTTTAGTTCCAACAATATCGGACACGGCGCATCCCGCTTTTAGTAATCTTTTTATTGAAACAGAATTTAATTCCAACGAAAATTCGCTGATTGCTAAACGCCGTCCGCGAGCCGAAAAGGACGAGCCGATTTGGGCAGTTCATACGATTGCCACCGAAGGCGAAACCATCGGTTCAATCCAATATGAAACAGACCGCGCCCGATTTTTAGGTCGCGGACACGATGCCCGTGATCCAGTTGCCGTGATTGAAAATCGACCGCTTTCAAACACAGTCGGTGCGGTACTTGACCCGATTTTTTCGCTCCGACGATGTTTGCGGATTCAGCCTCACGAAACCGTTTATGTTTCATTTACAACTTCGGTTGCTCATTCTTACGAAGAGGCGCTGTGCCTTGCCGACAAATATCACGATGCAAATATTTTTGAACGTGAAGCGGCGATGGCTTGGACACATTCGCAGGTTGAAATGCGCCATTTGAACATCGAACCCGAAACGGCGTATTTGTTTCAAAGACTTGCGGCAAACATTTTGTATTCGGATATTTCGCTTCGTTCCCGCGCCAAAGTTTTGGCACTCAACACCAAAAGGCAGTCCGATCTGTGGGTTCACGGTATCGGCGGAGATTTGCCGATCGTCCTTGTCCGCATCGATCAAGCCGAAGGTTTGCCGCAAATCCGCCAACTTCTCAACGCCCACGAATATCTACGTTTGAAGGGTTTAAGGTTTGATTTGGTGATTTTGAACGACAATCCGTCGAGCTACTTTCAATCGTTGCACGATGAATTATTAAGACTCATCCGCACCAGCGGCGAAGCAAATTTATTAGACAAAACCGGAGGGATTTTTCTCAAACTCAATGACCAACTTCCCGAATCCGACCGAATTCTGCTTCACACCGTTGCGCGGGTCGTCATCGTCGCCGAACGCGGAGATTTTGAATCAGCTGTTTTACGGAAACAGGTTGAAACTGAATTACCAAAAGAGTTTGTCGCCCGAA
>JANLTD010000081.1:0-2223 GCA_031362765.1 Acidobacteriota bacterium
CTGTCGGAAAATGCCGTGCTCGGTTTTGAATACGGCTATTCGTTTAATGCTTCCGATGTGCTGGTGATGTGGGAAGCGCAATTCGGAGATTTTTCAAACGGCGCGCAGGTCATCATTGACCAGTATATTTCAGCTTCGGAAGACAAATGGCAGCAGAAATGCCGGCTCGTGATGCTGCTCCCGCACGGCTATGAAGGTCAGGGACCGGAACATTCTTCAGCGCGTTTGGAAAGATATTTACAGCTTTGCGCGGAAAATAATCTGCAGGTTTGCTATCCGACGACACCGGCGCAGTATTTTCATCTTTTGAGAAGACAGGTCAAACAGGAAACGGTGCGTCCGCTGATCGTGATGACTCCGAAGAGTTTGCTGCGGCTTCCGGCCGCGAGTTCGACCGTTGAGGAATTGACCAACGGTGGATTTCAACCCGTTATTGACGATACAAAGATCTCGGACAAATCAAAGGTCATGCGAATTGTTTTGTGTTCGGGCAAGGTTTTCTACGATCTTGACGCAGGACGCTCCGACGCGGCGGACGACCGCGTCGCAATTGTTCGCCTTGAACAATTTTACCCGTTCCCAAAATCGAAATTACAGGAAATTTTTGCTTCCTACGAAAACGCAACCGAGCTTTTCTGGACGCAGGAAGAACCCAAGAATATGGGCGGCTGGACGTTTGTCGAAGCACGTCTGCGCGAAATTAAAGGCGATTTGAGTTTGCGTTATGTCGGACGCGCCGCGTCGGCTTCGCCTGCGACCGGAAGTTACGCGATTCATCATCTTGAACAGGACAAACTCGTTCACGATTCGCTTGCCGAAGAGTCGGACGAAATTTCCGCCGCCGGAGCTTAGAAGAAGAAGGGGAGAAGGGGAGAAAAGGAGACTTGTGCTTGAAATTTGATTGTAAAATATGAACTTTCGAATTCCAGAAAACAAAATCTCCTCATCTCCTCATCTCCTCGTCTCCTCTTCTCAATCAGAGTTTCCAAAATATAGGAACTAAAACTATCGCGACGATGAACACAACGATCGTCAGGATCGTGCCGATCTTGACGAAATCCATAAACTTGTAGCGGCCCGGCGTATAGACAAGAACACAGGCCGGTTCGAGCGGCGTGATGAACGAAAATGACGCGGCGAAGGTGATCGCAACGGCAAATGTGCGCGGATTCAATCCCAGCGCGACGGCTGTTTTGACCGCGACCGGCAGCACGACGAGCGCGGCCGCCTGATTTGACATTGGTTGGGTCAGCACGACCGTCAGAATGAAAAATCCTGCCAGCACCGCGACCGAGCCGTATTGCTCGAAATATAAAACGATCAGATCCGCCAGATATTTATCCGTTCCGGTCTTTTCCATCGCCACGCCAAAGCTCATCATACAGGCGATCAGTACAAGCAGCCGAAAATCGATCAGCGTGTAAAGTTCGGCGTAGCGGACGGTCTTGGTCGCGAGCAAAACCAAAACGCCGAGCAGAACACAGATCGCGAGCGGAATTTCATATCCGAAAACGATTTTCGAAAGTGACAAGGCGAGAAAAAGTCCGAACGCGGTGAGCGCCCATTTGCGCTTTTCCGTTCGCATACTGCTTGCCGAAACATCATCGAGCAGCAGCATTTCGCGGTCAACAACAAGCGGTTCGATCTCTTCGCGCTTGCCTTGTACGAGCAGCACATCGCCGAATTTAAGATGCACTTCGCTGAGTTTTTCGATAAAAGTTTCACCGTGACGATTGATCGCAAGCACCGTCAGGTCGTAATTCTGACGAAATCTGAGTCCCTTCAAAGTTCGCCCGACAAGATTTGAATCACGCATCACCATCACTTCAAAAAGTTCGACCTCGCCGCCTTCCAAAACTTCGTCGTCAAGATTGAAATCGGCTTTTATTTCGAGGCCGGCTTCGGCTTTCACATTGAGAATATTGGCAAGCTTCCCTTCGACAATCAAGAGGTCATTGAATTCGAGCCGTTCGTGCGCATCCGGCGCGATCTTTTGCTCTTTTCCGCGAATGATGCCGAGCACGTTAAGCTCAAGTTCGTGGTTCAGATCGGCTTCGGCAAGAGTTTTGCCGATCAACGGCGAGCCTGACAAAACCAGAAGTTCGGAAATATAATCGCGGATATGATATTGATCGGTCAGCGATTCTTCGCCGTTGTGCGAAGGCAGCATTTTTCTGCCGATAAAGAGCATGTAAAGCAATCCGACACCAAACAGCAGAAACC
>JANLTD010000090.1:0-6742 GCA_031362765.1 Acidobacteriota bacterium
ACCGAAAGTTTGCCTTTTTTGTCGGCGACGAGCCAACTCCAGCCGGTACCGAAATTTGTGACGCTAATTTCGGCGAAGGCTTTTTTAAACTTGTCGAACTCGCCGAACGATTCGTTGATCTTATCCAACAATTTACCCGAAGGCTTGCCGCCGCCGCCCGGGCGCATCGAATTCCAGTAAAACGTATGATTCCAAACCTGGGATGCCATATTAAAAAGACTCGGACTATTGACGTTTGCCGCATCTTTGTAAGTCTTCAGAATGATCTCTTCCAAAGTTGATTCGGCAAGCGGTGTTCCGGCGGTCAGTTTGTTGACCGGGTCGAAATAACCTTTGTGATGTTTGTTGTAATGAATATTGACGGTTTGCGCGGAAATGACGGGCGCAAGCGCATTTTCTTCATACGGTAACGGCGGAAACTCGCGCGGTTTGGCGCGCCCGACGATTGCCGGAAAACCCGAGATGATTGCCGTTCCGATAGATATTGCCAAAAAGTCTCGTCGTTTCATATTTATAAAACTATCATTCACGGCAATAAATCGCAAAGAAACTGCAAATCAATTGCTGAGATCATAAAATAGGGCAAAAATCTTCTAAAAATGCTTCTTATTCTTGTAGCTTTACCAAAATAATAGGAAAATTAAACAATGAATATACAGATTTGCAAGGTTTGCGGCAACCAAATTACTGATAACTCAAACGGAACCCTGGTATTCTGTACCAATTGCGGGGCAAGTCTGATAAATCAATACCCAAATGCGAACGCAACAAATCCATATTCCCTGCAAACGCCAAAGCAGAAAGAGCCACTCAGCGGAAGGGAAAAATTTGCGATGGGCGCGCTTATTACAATTCCGATTCTTTTGATATTGGGAACAATCGGGATCATCGCTTTTTTTATCGCCGTAGTTGTGAATAAAATGCCGACAAACAGCCGCTATTCGACTCCTTATCCATCGCCCGCCAAATCTAAAAACACATTGCTCAAATTCGGTATGAGCGGATTCGGCGAAGGTCAGTTCAAAAATGCTTCGGCGATCGCGGTCGGCAAAGACGGCAGCATTTATGTCGGTGACGGTACATTGCGGATCCAAAAATTCGATTCGACCGGCAAATTTGTCAAACTCTGGAATGCGACGGAAAGTTCTACAAAGACCAACGATCAATATACAAACAAAATAACCAATCTGGCGATTGACAGTAAAAACACGCTTTACGCGGTGGTCGAGAAAAAAGAGCTTTTGCGGTACGACGGAAACACTGGAAAATTCATTGGTAAGGTGGAATTAAACGGCGAAAAATGGATGAACAAGCCGCAGGAAGCGAGGGTTTTGGATATGTTTATGCAAACGGACGATAAACTCGCTGTATTTGCATCATCATTTCCTGAAGGCGAATATATTATTATGGTGTCGCCGGACGGAAAGGGTGAAATAAAACATAAAGACCTGCTCAAAGCGCAGGATAAAAGCTTTCGCGTCTTGATGGGCGGCGGTATTTTGGTGAGCGTGACGGGCGATATTTTTCTATTGAACGGCTATGTCGGCACTGCAAAACCCTATATTTACCGCTTCAAATCGGACGGCAGTTATGTTGACCGTTTTACATGGGAAGGCGCTCCGTTCAGCAGTATTGGGGGAAACAATGTCGTCGCGATAAATTCGAAAGGCGAACTTTACGCTTACAACTCGGGCAAAAAACAAATCAATGTCCTTAATGTTGAAGGCGTTATGCTGAGAAGTATTCCGCTCAATACTGAATATTTTGAAAAATTAACAGTTGACGCAACCGATAATATCTTTATTCTCAGCCGCGACAAGGTCGAAAAATATTCGCCAAACGGGAATTAACAAAACCTGAGTCTTGAGTTGAAAATTAGAAAGAAGATGGGACTTGGGACGAACCGAGGATACGGGCGGATTTTCGCTGAGCTGTTCAAAATATTTTTTAATCCGCCGAGAGTTAACTAAAATAATCCGCCAATTTTCCGCATAATCGGTGAACATCGGCGTCCCATTTCTTCTTTGGTTTCAACTCAAGACTCAGGTTAAGAGATTTACAAGAAAAAATGAGTGATAACTCACCTTACGGAGATCGAAAAAGTTTTCACCGCGAAGGACGCAAAGTAAAAAAAGGATTGACAAAACGTGTGGTCAAATCTCTTTCCGATGAAAATGTCCAAAAACTCGCCCTTTTTCATTCAAAAAAGAATATTTCGATTGAGAATGAAGAGTTATCAAACGGTATTTCAAAAGACTTAGCGGCCTTTGCGGCCTTTGCGGTGAAATTTCTTAAATTGCGTAAGGTGAGTGATAAAATAAGATCTTAGATCAGGCGGGCTTCTTTTTACGCGAAAGCCACCAGATATCGATCAGATTTGCGATCGGTCCGACAATGAAGAGAGCATAATAAGGGGCGTGAATATTTTCCGTCAGGCGCAAAAGCGATTCGACCAGCGCGACCATAAATGCGACAAAGATCTGCGCGCCCCACGACGCACGGACAGTTGTTTTCGGGTCGGTGATCATAAAGAAGATAAAGAGTTGATACATCGCGCCCGTGATCGGCGCGACCTCGGCGAGATAAGGATGCCCCGTAAAAAAGGAGCGCAAAAAGCTGAAAGCGAGAAAACTCAAAACATACGTGATCGTGATATGAAAACGCTTCAGACGATAGATAATGACCGAACCGAGCAGCCAGATGACCATCATCGCATAGAGATTATTTCCCCATTGGATCGAAAGACTCGCGACCGCAAACGGCGCCACGAACAGCATAAAACTGATCCCGAAATTCGACGGATTCCAGATATGTCGGTCTTTCACCCGAATGACGTATTTCGAAGCGATCGAAATTGCCGCACAAAGCGCGAAAGTCCAGTAAATATCCGGCGAACGCACCAGAATTCCGACGCTGATCCCCGAAACATAGGCGCTTGCGAGATGCGGAAATTTTCCCGTCATCAGCATTGAAAGCGCGATCTCGCAAATTATCGAAACAGCGATCGCCGTTAAGGTCTGCGGATAGCTTTCCAGAATGCCGAATGCCGTCTGCCCGACCAGCAGAATCAGCGTGATCAGGATCGGCGCGACAAAACGCGAATCAATGCCGAAGATCTTTTCGACCTCGACTTTTGGAATTTGCGGAACTATTTCAACGGCGTTTGCACTCATAGATCATTCTTTTATTTTATGAACTTTATTGACTTCGGGATTTTCAATGATTTGTATTTTACCCGAACTCCAACGAATTTCAACTTTTTCCGGCATTAAGTTTTTTCCGAGTCCAAAATGAAGCCGTCTTTGGTTCTGCGAACAAAAGCCGATTCCGCCCGTGATCGTCTGAATCTGAGTTTGTCGGTTCCAAAACACTTTGACGCTTGCGCCGATCGCGCTCCGGTTGCTGGCGGTTCCTTCGAGTTCGAGATCGATCCAATTGTTTTCAGGCGAAACCGCATTTTTATAAATCAAAACCGGCGCATTTTGACTGGCGACAATCACATCCAACACGCCGCGGTTCCACAGATCGGCAACTGCGACGGCGCGGCCGTCGAAGGTTTCCGAAACCCCGACCGACAGCGCGACATCGTTAAATTTTCCCGCGCCGTCATTGAGCCAGACTTTTTTCTGCTGAAATCCGGCGAGACTTCTGTTTTCGATCTTCCCCCAATTTGCCGCGTCATTGATGATCGCATTGTTGCCGACCGTTATTTTTGAATAATCATACCAGTAATTCGTTGCTTTTTCGGCGGAAATAAATCCGTTCGTCAAAAACAGATCGAGATTTCCGTCGTTGTTCAGATCGCCGAATTGCGTTCCCCAGCTCCATCCGCCGTATTCGATGCCGAAGTTTTTTGCCTGGTTTTCAAATTTTAGATCGTTTCCGCCCGTCCCCGGTTTCGGCACCCACAGATTATTGCCCTGCAAAAGAATGCCTTCTTCCGAGATATTCGAAACATAGATCGCCTGTTTCCCCTGATTCAAAACATCGCCAAAACTCGCGCCCATCCCGCTTTTAGGCGCAAAACCAACGCCGCTTCTTTCGCCCGCATCAATAAACCGTTCGCCTTTATCATTAAGGAACAATTCCGAAACGCCGTAGTCGTTAGCGATAAAAATATCAGCAAAACCGTCGTCATTCAGATCCGCCGAACCAAGCGCGAGCGCCCAACGATTGGTTTTGATGCCGAGTTTTTCAGAAACCTCTTCGAATTTTCCGCCGCCGAGATTATGAAAAAGATATTTGCGGCCGCCGTTTTTCGCGTATTCAAAACTTTCGGGCATGATCGCGGAATCCTTCAGATTCCACAAGTTAAGACCTTCCCGAAAATATCCGCCGAGAAAAATGTCGAGCAGTCCGTCGCGGTCGTAATCAAACCAGATCGCCGTATTGAGATTTGCCCAATCGGGAAAACCCGCATTTTCAACCTTCGTGAAATTCCGCCCTTCGTTATTTTTAAGAAGTTCGGTTTTGCCCCATTTATAAACGAGCAGATCTTCGAAACCGTCGTTATCAAAATCGCCCCATACCGCGCCCATCGAAACGCCTGTTTCCTGACGGTTCAGATCGGCAACGCCGAGATCTATGGCAACGTCGGTGAACGAGCCGTCTTTGTTGTTACGATAAAGCGAATTGAGCGAGCCTTCGCCGCTATTCGTTAGATAAAAATCGTTCCAGCCGTCCTTATCAAAATCGGCAACCGCCACGCCCGCGCCCATCGAGGCGATGATCGGCATAATATTGCCGAGTTTCGGGTCGAGTTTCGGCGCCGAATGTTTGAAATTAACGCCTGCTTTTTTCGCGGTTTCTTCAAAATAAAAGCCGTAACGCTTCAAAGCCGTTTCTTTGTCAACGGTTGGTTTGGTGTCGGTCACATAATAACGCCTGACGAGAAAAGGCGTCGCCAGAAGCGCCGCAAAAAACACGATCAGGATTACTTTTGGAAATTTTTTCATTTGAAAATGACTTTCTATATTCTTTAGATGTTAAACCTTTGCGATTGATTTTCAAAGATCAAAGACTTGAATGGCGATTGTTTTTTTTGAATTGAATATGTTGTGACTTGAGCGGGCGCAAAGCAACCCTTCCAGACCGGAAATTGGTTTTATCAGGTCTTTTTAACTTTTATCATGGAAGAAAGTTTAAGGCTGAGCAATCAATTTACAGCAAATTTAAGGTCAGGAAGGGTTGCTTTGCGCCCGCGTTGTTGTCAATTTTCTATATCCAAAAAAAACAATCCCCAATCAACCGGAAATAAAAAGAAATTCTGCCCGCGAAAGACACTAAAATTAAAGCAAGCCAGAAATACTTTCAGATGATTGTTATTTTTTCGTCTTTTTCGTGTCTTTCGTGGGCACAATTTCTTCTCGTTTTTTATTTCCAATAATGTTCATTGTTTTCTCATCGCGTTTCTGAACGAATCGGGCGCAATATAGCGGTTGTGAAAATTCAGCCAATCCGCACGGTTTTTTTTATAAACCGCGTCGTCTTCCAACTCTGTCGGTTTGCGGGAATAATCGTTCGCCGCGTGCGTCGGCAGCGGAAGGATCGTTTTTGAAAAGACATTGTTGTAATCGCCCTCTTTGATCCAACCGTCGCCGACGATCACAAAATCGCGCTCGAAACCATCTTTGACCGGCGGCAGAGCCGCGAATTTCAAACGCATTTCGTCACCCGATGCGACGATCGCATAACGGTCATCGGTTGCCGACAGCAATTCCAGAATGTCGCCGTAGCGCGTGTAGTACCCCTCAATCGTCCGCCAACGTTCGATGGTCGTCGCAATTCGATCATAATCGGGAATTTCGGGCGAAGATTCTCCTTTTTTATCAATCACCGAAAACCCGCGAAACCGGAGTTCGGCATTTGAAAGTTCGATCTTCCGGACGATATTGTCGGTTTCCGGCATGCTTTCCGCCCACGCCAGCCGGTCCCAGAAGATCTCCATATTCGTCCGCAACCGCGCCCGTTTCGCACCCTTCGGCAATTCGATGACGATCGTTTTCAGTTTTCCCGCCGGCACGCCGAAATCGTCTTTGAAGGTTTTCCAGACGCCGTTCGCGTCCGCAATATCAAGGCTCAGACTTTTCGGTTTTTCGTGTCCGCTCTGGCTGATCGCAACGTTCAAAGAAGTGTCGGTCGGATGCAGCCAGCCGTCGGCAATGATGCTTATTTGCCCATCGGGTGAAATATTTTCGGGCAACGCGAGTTCGACAAAATGTTCTTCAGCAACGCCCTGATAACGCCCATCTTCAAACGTGTCGAGATGAATTTCGTCTAAATTTTCTAGCAATTTCGACACGTCATTGCCTTTTTCATCGGTTGCACTTGCAAAGGCTCTCGGTTTGGCGGTCGTGTGCAATTTCAGGGGCAGCGGAACCGGATACAGTTCGTTAGCGAAAATTTCGGTGTCTTTGGGATGGTCAATTGCCACGAGCGAATAATGGTCAACGTAATAGCTTTCCCAAAGTTCGTCCGTGATGCGCAGTTCGTAAAAACCGTCTTTCGGCGCGAGTTGTTCGCCCGAAATTTTATACCATTCTTCGGTTTGTGTGACGGGTAAAACGTCTCTGTCTGAAACCTTTAAGCCAAGCGAGGTCGCGAGCGGCGCAGAATCTTTGACGAGCTTGAAGGCTGTGCCGTCCCACGCAAAAAGATGCGGACACGAACCCGTCAGGCGTTGTTTGACAAGAATTTGCTGGTCCCTTGCCAAGTCAAATTCGGCTTGAATAAATCCGTTTCC
>JANLTD010000639.1:0-3818 GCA_031362765.1 Acidobacteriota bacterium
GAAGCGGACAAAACATACGCGGTAAGAGTTGTCGCCTACAACGTGGCGTATCCTGTTTTTGTCAAAAACCATCGCGGCTATAAACGAATTTATCCGTTCATAAGTGATGATCGCAAGGACATCATCGTCGTTTTTCGGGTCGTCAAAAAGGATACGGACGGAACTTTATCTATTATTTGGCGAGAATTGTCGAGCCATCCGGCCCCCGAAATGACTGTTCCTGAAGTTGCTGAAAGCGAGAAGAAATGAGGATTCGAGATGAAATTGTCATTCATCCCGCAAAGAAAGTTTAAAAGTAATCGTTCGTCGGCGGTTTTTCAAGAAGGAGATTCGCCGCGAATCAAATACCGAATTCGTCAAAAAGATTGTCAGCAAGAAACACCAATTGGAGGACACGTAATATGAAATTGTCGGCTCCGCTTTTATTGTTTGTTTTTCTAATCTTTCCGCAGATCGTGTTTGGATGGTTTCAAAATCCGCCGCAACGGAACGGGCAAAGCCAGGCGGTTGATGAAATGCAACGCCGAAACCGGGATGCGGCTGAGATCGAAAATCAGACAACTCAATTAAAAAATCCGATCACGAATGCCAATTACCGCCGCCGGCAAAAAGCGGTATTGAGCGAAAAAGACCGCGAAGCGATCAAAATAAACGCGGATGATGCGGCAGCCTTTACCGGTTTTCTAAAACAGTCGGATACGGGAATCGTCAGGCTTCACGATGTTTCTTTATGTAGCGAAAATATGGGCATTCTGGAAGTCAATGCGCCGTGTCCGCAAAATGTTTGGGGAAAAGCGACGGCGTTTTCTTTTCGTGCAAAGGGTTATCGGCTGAAACTCTTTTCGGATATTCAATTAAATTCAAAAACCTTTGATATTACCGGAATAAATATTTTAGGCTTTCTCAGCAATCTCGGTGATATTTCGATTGAAACGGCTAATTTAAAAACCGCCGGCATCAAGGAATTGGCGGAATTCGAACCTTCGACCGAATATAAAGAAGTCGTCAAACAACAGAAATTTGCCCGAAAAGGATTCATTGTCGGCGATTTTTTTTACCGGAGTTCGATGCCCGTAGAGCTTAGTAAAACCTATGTGCTGCGTTCGATCGCTTATCGGAGCGATTTTTATTTTCAGATCGGAAAGACGAAAATGAGTCTTGAAGATCTTGATAAGCGCAAAGACGTGATCGTCGTTTTTCGCCTCATCAGACAGTATGACGATGGCAGCGTAGGCATTTTGTGGAAAAAGCTGAAACGGAATTCCGCTCCTGTTTTGGAAAAAAAATAGTAACCGATTAGGTTTTTGGTCTTTGGTTTTTGGTTTTTGGTTTTATTCAACGTAACCTCGATGATCTTAAATCAAGATGTGCGGAAACGTACGCCGATTGGTGAGAAATTCAATGTCCATCTGTAATTTCTTTTAATGCCGGTTTTTCACACAACGTTCAGGCAACCGCAATGAAACTTTGATGACTATTGACGATAAAAATAAACTATGGCGATTCGGTTTGGGGCAACTTTTATTATCTTTTTGATTTTGGCAACTCAAAGCCTTGCTCAGTTGCAGCGGCCGAGTTTGACTGTAATTCAGCGTTCGGGTAGTTTTATTCTTCGCACCAAACGGACCAAAGAACAGAAAAGAAGGCTTGCGCCGGATTTGCCGGATCTGCGAAGATACGATCAATTCCTGCGGCAACCCAAGACAGGCATTATTCGTTTAATTCCTGACATCGGCTGCACTGAAAATATCAACATCATCAAAGCAGATGAGGTGTGTCTCAACTATGTTCCCGAAAGCTCTTATTATTCATTTCGTGAAAAGGAACATACGATCGAACTGCTTGCGGACCTTCGTCTGAAAAACGGATTTTTGATTTCCGACGGAATCTTGTCGCAGGGAATTCTTGTCAAATTGGGCGAGATCGAGCTTGAAAATGCCTTTGGCGAAAATGAAGGATTGAAATTTCTGTCAACCTTTTCGCCCGAACCGCAAAGCCTGGAAGCGCAAAAGCAATATATTCAAATGATGCGCGGCGTTAAGGTCGGCAATTACGAGTACAAAAAAGCATTGCCGATAATTGAAAATGCGACCTACGCGCTGCGCGTGGTCGCGTATCGCGGCAATATTTTTCGATCTTTTCGCGGTTTTCGGTTTGACCTGCTCGACGGCGACAAACGAATTGATCTGACCTTGGTTTTTCGCATTATCCGCAAAGAAAAAGACGGCGGTGTCACCTTGCTTTGGAAGGAGATCGAGCGCAAAGACGCTCCGCGGCTACTGTTTCCGAAACGCAGGAAATGATTTTGAAATTTGAAGAGGTGTCAATGAAAAAAGCTACTTTGCTATTTATTTTAATGTTTGGAACTTTTGCGGCCGTCAGCGGACAGCGCAATCCGCCGCCCCAGCCGACCCCGGTAATTCAAGACCCACAGCGGCAGCAAGGCTTAGAACGGCAATCGGATATTGATCGGCGGTCGCAGGACTTGCAGATGAATGAGAAATTTCCGGTCAAAACCGAGGCGGAAGCCAAACTTTTCCGGGATAATATTCAGCCGCTTTATCGCGATCCGACCAAAGAAGAATTGGCAGCAGTTGTGCCGAATCCGGAAGACCTGAAAGCTTTCGGCGAGTTTTTGCGTCAAAAAAACACTGGACTGATCAAATTAGTCCCCGAACAGAATTGCGGCGAAAAAGCGAATATTGTCAATGCCTCGCCTGAATGTGCAAAATATACGATGCCGGGCGGCGGCGCATCGTTTTCGTTTCGCACTGAAAATTACCGCATTTTGCATCTGTCGGATCTGAATTATACGGGCCGAAGCTTTCGTGCATTTGGGACTCTTGCGCACGGAATTTTTGTCAATCTCGGCGATGTGCCGATTGATAAGGTTGATGGACGATCCGAGGGAATAGACTTTCTGGTGAAATTTCAACCTGCCAACGATTTTAAAGAAGCGCAGGAAATCGCCGTCAAACTCGATGCCGGGATAAAGAACGAATCTTTTCTATATAAAAATCTCTTGCCCGTTGCCGGGAATACGACCTATGCTTTGCGTTCGATCGCGTATCAAGGCAACATTATAAGGTCAGTTCAAGGTTTGACTTACAACGAACTCGAAATTGATAAAAGAAAAGATGTGATCGTCATTTTTCGCGTCGTCCGTCGCGATACGGACGGCAGCGTAACGATTCTCTGGAAAGAATTATCGAATAAAAACGCACCGCGATTAAAAGAAAATAAATAAAACGGACAAGGCAAAAGGGATGAAAAACAAACTTGAAAACAAAATCGCCGTCGTCACCGGCGCGAGCAAGGGAATCGGTTACGCGATTGCCGAGAAATTATTGGAAGCCGGCGCGAAAGTCTTTATTTGTGCGCGCAACAAACCGGAATTAAAACACGCACTTGAAATGCTTTCGGCTTCGGGGCGGGTCGAAGGCGAAGTCTGCGACGTGCGCAGCGAAGATCAGGTGCGGATGATGCTCGAAGAAGCCGTCAGGGTTTTCGGCGGCATTGATATTCTCGTCAACAATGCCGGCATCGGAATTATCGGCAAAACGGTCGAAGAACTGTCGGGCGATGAATTTCGCCAAACGCTCGAAACAAATCTTTTCGGCGTTTTCTATACGTGTCATTACGCCGTGCCGCTGCTCAGGGCGCGCGGCGGCGGCTATATCATCAATATTTTGTCATTGGCCGGACAAAACGCGCATCCGCGAATGGCGTCTTATAACGCTTCAAAATTCGGTTTGAACGGATTTTCCGAAGCATTGATGCAGGAAGTTCGTCAGGACAATATCAAACTCTGTTATATC
>JANLTD010000149.1:0-3024 GCA_031362765.1 Acidobacteriota bacterium
CGCGATCCTTTATTACAAAATACCGAAGGTCGTGCTTTCGCCCAATCAGGAATTGGTTGATATTCTGGCGAAAGGCACGAAACGCGTTTCGCGTCTGATGACCCGCGGCGTTGACACCGAGAAATTTGCGCCCGAAAAACGAACTGTCAGCGACAATATTTTCCGGTTCGGCTTTGTCGGCAGGCTTCGCGCCGAGAAAAATGTCCGGCTGCTTGCTGATCTGGAGAAAAAGTTGCTCGAAAAAGGCAAAACGAATTTCAGCTTTCTGATCGTCGGTGAAGGCAACGAACGAGAATGGCTCGAAAAAAATATGAGTTGCGCCGAGTTCACAGGTTTTCTTGACGGCGAGCAATTATCAGCCGCTTATGCTAATATGGACGTTTTCGTGTTTCCGTCTGAAACCGACGCGTTCGGAAACGTCGCCCAGGAAGCAAATGCTTCGGGCGTGCCGTCCATTGTCACGAATCATGGCGGACCAAAATTTATCATCAAGCATAACGAATCGGGTTTTATTGCCGAAGATTTTGATGACTTCGTCAAATATGCGCTTGAATTGATGGACAATTCCGAAAAGCTCGTGCAAATGAAACTGGACTCGCGCCGAAACGCGCTTTCGAGTTCGTGGGACGCGGTTTTCGACGGTGTTTACGACGCATATCGTGAAGCGGTGCAAATGCAGAAAATAGAAAATCGGGCAAAAATTGATTAAATGAATTTGGCATTTGCCCGCCTGCATCGCGTTTGATGCCCTTTAATGATGAAAGAAATGACATTTGAAGAAACTCCGGTGATCGCGCCGACAAATACGATTGCCGAGGCTTGGTTGAGTCTCGTGCGCGATCCGGGTATATTTATCCGCCATTGGAATTACAAAGGCGCGATTTTGAGCGGCGGGCTTCGTGCCCCGATCTTTCTGATTACTTATTTGGTCAGCAAAGAAAGTCTGAAGCTGGCACTCGGAGCAGCTCTCGTCCAGTTTGTTTTTCGCTTTCTGTTTGCCGGGATCGGCGGCGCTATGATTCAGGCGTTTCGGCGTGTCGAACCGGCGTGGAAAGCATTGCTCACGATTCTGATGATCGTGCCCGTGATCAGCCACGTTTTTGAATTTTTCGTGCATGTCGGGTTTTCATATTTTACAGACACTCAAAGTCATACCGATGTGGCAATTGTTCGTTCGGTCTGCGTTTCGATCTTTTCGGCATTGTTCAGTTTGTTCATTATGCGGCGCAACGTGATGATCGTCGGCGAAGCCGGCAGCGAATCGTTGTTTAGAGACATAATGAATATGCCCAAAATGGTCTTCGACTTTCTCGCTTTTATTCCGGACGAAATTGCGGCGATGATCAAGCGAAAAGAAATAATCTACGCTTTTTTAAGTATTTTAGGTTTCGGCATTTTTTCGCAGCTTCTCTGTTGGGCGGTGACCTATAAGATCTCTTGGACTTACAAAGGCGGGCAGGAAATTCAGTACATCAAATATTGGGGAATCGACGGCATAATTGTGATGACCTTCTCCGTCGTTTTGTCATTGCTTCTCCGGCAACGTCCGGACAAACAACCGTGAATCAAAAACAACTCCATTCAGTTCATTTGTGGAAATAGCGCAAAACTTTTGTCTTTTTCCGTTTTTTTGCTATTCTTCGGTTATGCAAGTTTTAGAATCGGTCAAAACCAACATCGCATTTTCTTCGTTGCTCAAACGCTACACCCTCGAAGAATTTTGGACGTTGCCCGAGCCTGCCGACCGTTCTCACTACGAATTAATTGAAGGAGTTTTGTATATTGTGCCGCCTCCAGCTAATCCGCATGGAAAAATTATCGCATTTTTAAATCGCTCTTTAATAACTTTTTTAATCAAAACCGAAAATCCCGGAAATGTTTATCATCCCCGTGAACCGATTTATCTCGAAGAGATTTGGGGAACGTATCTCGAACCGGATATGATGTTTATTTCTGCCGAATTGGAAGAAAAGATGGGTGAGCGACGCACTTCGGCAGAGGTTGTTTTCGAGTGTCTTTCGGAAAGCACGGGCGTTTATGACCGCACGACCAAAGCCGATACTTACCTTGCGTTAGGCGTCAAAGAACTTTGGCTGATTGATTCGGATAAGGAAACAATCGAAATCAGGAACGCGGACGCGCAAGACGGAATTTTGTTCTGGCAAAAACGTCTTTACGCGAAAGACGAAAGGGCGGAATCAAAAGTTTTAGAAAATTGGCAAGTTTCGGCCAACAAAGTTTTTGCAACATAATCATCCGTGTCAATAAAATCAGTTCACATCACAAATTATTACCACAAAAATTCGGGCGGTATCAGCACGAGTTTTAACAATTTACTCGCCGCCGCCGAACGCCACCAAAGATACGTTCGATTGATCGTTCCGGGTGAAAAAGAAGACATTGAAGAAGTCAATAAATTCGCTCGTATCTATTACGTTCCCGCCAAATTTTCACCGATTTTCGACAAACGCTATCGTCTGATTCTGCCGTGGCAATATATGCCGAACGATTCGCTTGTAAGGAAAATTCTGCTTGCGGAAAAGCCCGATCTGATCGAAGTGACCGATAAATATACGATCTCGATGCTCGGCGCGATGATTCGCATCGGTAAATTCAAACAGATCGGTCGCCCGATGCTCGTGCATTTCAGCGCGGAACGAATGGACGACAATATCGCTTCGTTTATGTCGAAAGCTGCGATCGGCGAATGGCTTGCGCGGCGCATCATCGGCAATTACACGCTCGCGGTCTTCGATTTTCATATCGCCAATTCGGTCTATACGGCGCAGGAGTTTTACAAAGCCTACAAAAAAGAGGAAAACAAAAGCCGTTCGGATTGGTTTTTCAACAAATCGTGGCAGTTTTTCAAAGCTCCGCGAATTCCGATCGAGGAAAGAATCTCCGTTTGTCCACGCGGCGTCAACGCCGAAGTTTTCCGCGCCGATAGAAAAAGCGACGCGGTCAAAAAACAAATGCGCGAAAAAGCCGGCATTCCTGCTGATTCGGTAGTTTTGCTTTATGCCG
>JANLTD010000171.1:0-3384 GCA_031362765.1 Acidobacteriota bacterium
CAGACAGGGAAGAATCGGAAAACTTCGGACGATCGCGGGATTTTTCAGTTATCTTAATGATGATATTTCAAATATCCGCAACAAGCCGGAAATGGGCGGCGGCGCGTTGATGGACATCGGCTGTTATTGTGTTAATTTAGCGCGTTTCATTTTTGAGGGTGAACCGATCAAGGTTGCGAGTCTGATTGAGAGAGACGAAAACACGGGGATTGACAGATTGACTTCGGCGATGCTCGGATTTCAAGGCGGACAGGCAACATTTACTTGTTCGACACAGCTTGTTCCTTATCAAAGAATGCAGTTTTTCGGCACGAAGGGAAGAATCGAAGTCCAGATTCCGGTTAATATTCCGATCAAAACTCCGACGCGGATATTTATTGACGACGGTTCTGATCTATACGGCAAAAACATCGAAACGATCGAGTTTGCCGCGGTCAATCAATTTACGATCCAAGGCGATTTGTTTTCGCAGGCAATCCGCAAAAATACCGAACAGGCGATTCCGCTCGAAGATTCATTTGCAAATATGGCGGCAATTGAAGCGATCTTCCGTTCGGCCGAAAGTGGAGATTGGGAGTCGCCCAAAATCTTATAAACACACGTTATTTCGGCGCGATCAACACATAATTCTTACCTTTGTAAAGCCGAATACCTTTCGCATCGCTCGTCATTTGCAAAGGTCGCGGACGTTTCATTTCGGTATCATTTTTGGTTGCTGCCGAAAGAATTTGTTTGCTGCTCAGATCAAAAATATTGACTTGCCCATTGGCTGCAAAACCGAATCCGTAAGCGCCTGTACCGAGCGTTTTATTGCCGATTCTGACGGGCGAATCAGTGATAAAAAAGCCTTCGTATTTGCCGCTGATCTCGGTCGAATAACCCGACGTGTCCACCAATCCGACGATCACGAAGCGGTCTTTACCGATTTGCGCGGCGGCGGCGTTTCGCGTTTGCGTTTGCGCGCTTTGTCCGGCGAAATAAAAACTCGTCGGGACGATTTTGGCCAAAGCCTCGTCGGTTAAAACCTCAAAACTGTTTTGAGCATTTACCGAAACGCAAAAAATCAAGGCTGTAAATAGAGTTGAAAAAAAAATTTGCCGTTTTATATTGTTCATAAATCCTCTTTTGTTATTATATTTTTTTAAAATAGTTTATATTTACTTTTGTCGGGGACTGAAACAAAGTATCTAACTTCTATTTTATCAGAAAATTTTCAATTGCCGAATTGACCTTTGCAGATTCGCATAAATACAGGGAATGTCCGCATTCGCCTTCTAAAACAAGCGTTTCAGCTTTGAGAAGTGCGGCGAACTTCAAAGCCGGCCCACATTAGGTAAAGCAAAATGTTTGATTGGTCGGCGTTCATCACACCAAATGTGCGGTAACCGATGCGGCAATCGCGGATTACTTCACCGCTTTCGAGTTTGAAATCGCCGAGCTTCGCAAATTTTTGCTCTTGCGAAAATGCGGTATTGATAAATAACAAAAACAAAATCAGTAGCGTAAATTTTTTCATAGTTGATGTGAATTGGTCAGACCAATTATCGCAGATTGATTTTCTGAATTAGTAGCGAAGTTTTTTGATCACTGATAGGAGAAAAGATGAAATATCTCGGTTTATTTTTTTTGATGCTCGCCGCGTTGCCTGTTTTCGCGCAGCAAACGGGTGATCTCGAAGAAGCAAAAACCAAACTCGCGAAGGCCGAGAAAAAACTTGCCGACTGGGCGGAATTAAATCGCTATGCGTCGGCAAACGCCCAGATAATAGAGCCCAAAAAAGACGAAAAGCGCGTTGTATTTATCGGCGATTCGATCACCGATCTTTGGGACGACAACGGTTTTGGCGGGTTTTTTCCCGGCAAACCTTATATTGATCGCGGAATTAGCGGGCAGACGACGCCGCAGATGCTCGTTCGATTTCGCGCCGATGTCATCAATCTCAAACCGAAAGTTGTCGTGATCTTAGCCGGAACAAATGATATTGCGGGCAATACGGGGCCGATGACGCTTGAACAAACTGGCGATAATATCGCTTCGATGGCGGAATTAGCGGCCGCCAACGGCATTAAGGTCGTGTTATCTTCGGTCATTCCTGTGAGCGATACGGTCCGCCGGAGCGACGGCAATTTTTTTATCCAGACAAAGTCGCGCCCGCCTGCCAAGATCGTCGCGATGAATGAATGGCTGAAAAGTTTCTGCGCCCGAACCGGCTATACTTTTCTCGATTATTACAGCGCGATGGTTGACGCCGACGGTTTTGTCCGCGACGGGATCACTTTTGACGGTTTGCACCCGAATAAACAAGGCTACGCGATTATGAATCCGCTCGTCGAAGCAGCGATTCAGAAAGCTTTAAAGAGCAAAAGATAGTGTGCTTGCTACATTTAGCAACGAGTTTTGACAAAATTGCGTTGAAAATCAAATTGGTTCTTGAAGAATTTGAAAGGATAAAATAGAATGTAATGACAGCTATTCAAATTCTTCTTTTATCTTAAGGAAAACTAAAATTCAATGAAAAAGACAGCGTTATTTTTATTATTCGCCATTTGCTTTCAGACCTTTTGTCTGCAACTACAACAAAGTTTTGCGCAGAGCAGTAAAGATTTGGTTTCGACCGAAATCGCGGATAGCGATGCGTATTTTCGTCAAACGGTTCAACGCCCGAAACTAAAAGATTATTCTGCTCGAATCGAAGCGTTGCTCAAAAAAATGACGCTCGAAGAAAAAGCCGGTCAGATGACGCAGCTTGAAATCGGCCAAATAACGAAAGAAGGCGGGCCATACGTTAAGATCGACGCTGCAAAGCTCGAAAAAGCGATTGTCGAGTACAAAGTCGGCTCGATCTTGAATGTTCCCGGGTTCGCTTTGTCGGTTGAAAATTGGTGGGAAATAATCGGTGCGATTCAAGCGGCTTCGATGAAAACGCGTCTGAAAATCCCGAATATTTACGGCATTGATTCGATTCATGGTGCAAATTTTGTCAAAGGCGGGACGCTTTTTCCCCAGGAAATCGGAATGGCAGCAACCTGGAATCCGGCTTTGATGCAGAAGGCATCGGAAATCACGGCGATGGAAACCCGGGCAGCGGCAATTCCGTGGAGTTTTTCGCCGGTTTTGGATATTGGCCGCCAACCGAGTTGGCCGCGTTTTTGGGAAACTTTCGGCGAAGATCCTTATTTGATCAAATTAATGGGTGTGTCATTTGTTCGCGGATTCGAAGGTACTGATGTCAGCAACGATAAAAATGTCGCCGCCAGTCTCAAGCATTATGTCGGCTACGGTTTTCCTTTGAGCGGCCGCGACCGCACGACAGCCTTGATTCCTGAAAATTATCTGCGGGAGTATCATTTGCCGCAATTCAAAGCGGCCGTCGATGCCGGAGCG
>JANLTD010000661.1:0-3064 GCA_031362765.1 Acidobacteriota bacterium
GCACTTCAAACACCGAAGCGGTTGAATCACTGACGCAGGCCGTCGCACTTGCGCCGAACAATTTTGACGCGCTGTTTTATCTCGGACGCGTTCAATATGTTTTGCGCGATTATCAAAATGCTTCGACGGCTTCATTCCAACGATTCTGCTTTACATATAACAAACCCAGATCTTGCCACGCACCGTAAAGATTCGGGTCTTTTTGAACCGCTTCGCGAAAACCGCTTTCGGCCGCTTTAAAATCATTGCGGTCAACAAAAAGCAGCGCCGAAACATAATTGACCCGCGCGTCCAATGGCTTTGCATCCTGCAAAATATCGAGTTGTGCAATTGCCGACGCAGTGTCGCCCAATTCCCGAAAAGCCGCGATCAGTTCAAAGCGCACCTCATATTGGCGCGCGTCTATTTCGAGAGCTTTTTTTAATCTCCCGGTTGCTTCTTTCAAAAGGTTTTTATCGCCGGTCCGCAGCAAAAACCTTCCAAGCTGATAATTCGCCGTGTAATTTTTTTCGTCCAGTTTCAAAGCTTCACGTTCGGTCTGGATCGCTTCGGTTCCACGACCGAGTTTCCATAGAACATAGCCGAGATTGGCGCGGTAATCAGCATTCTTCGGATTGATTTCGGCAGCTTTTTTCAAATCTTCAAATGCTTCGCCGAGCTTTTGCAAACGCAATCTTGCCAAAGCGCGTTCATTGAAACTCTCCGCGTCATTCGGATTTTTTTGCAGCTTGTCGGTCGCTTCCTGCTCGAGCCGCAACGCGCGCGCTTCGGGCGTGCTGAAACGCTCGACATGCGTCCGCGGAACAGGCGTTACCGTCGGCGTTTGTGCGTCAGCGAAAAAAGCTGCAAGCAAAATTATTGCAAAACCAAAAATCCTATTCATATCCGAAAACCGGCCGATTGGTATTAATATTTTAGCGTAATTGAAAAGATCTTGGGACTTTGGCTTTTCGTTTTTGCCAGAAATCACAGAAACAAAATAATTTTCTCCGCTAAAACAAATTTTTCAGTTTCTTGATTCCTTCGCGTTTTTTAAACCCAAATTCCCAAGACCGAATCTTGTTCCCATAGTTCAAAAAATAACAAAAAAAAGGCTTCGGAGTTCGTCCAAAAGCCTTTTTTTCAATTGCCTCGACCGAAAAATTTAGAACAGCACTTTCAAGCGGTATTGAATAATACGACCGCCGTAAGCATTGTATTTGATTTCTCCAAAGTCACCGTTAGGTGAACTCGGATTACCAATATTGTTGTTTGGAACTGTGAAATTTGTTTTGTTCAAAACATTAAAAAAGTCCATTCCAAACTGAATTCTCCATTTTTCAGTAATTTGAGCGTTCTTTGAAAGCGACATATCTGCAAACCATTGTTTTGGTCCGCGGAATGTGTTTCGTCCAAGATTGCCGTAGCTGATCGAAGTTCCGGCCGCGTTTGTCACAGTCGTGATTCCGCGCGTTCCGCTGAAAGCTGCCGGATTCAGGAGTCGGTTTGCCGGAACATTGGCATATGGATCGCCGATCAGTGACGGACGACCTAAACCATTGAAATCCGTAACAACACTAAACGGCAGTCCGGTGCGTCCCGTGATGATCCAGTTCATTTGCCAACCGCCAAGAATTGCGTTCACTGCGCCGCCCTGGTCAAGGAATTTTTGTCCCTTACCAAACGGCATATCAATGATCGCGCTGGCTGAAAGCAACTGACGTGTATCAAGTGACGAATTTCCGTAATCAGCATTGATATCGAACGGGTTGATCGGTCCAGAACGGCTTTGTCTTTGATCGCCAAGTCCGTTAAAAATTCCCGTCGAATTATCCAAAGTATGACTCCACGTGTATGAAACCTGACCCTGGAAATTGTTCGACAAGCGTTTTTGGATTTGGATCTGCATCGCATCGTAACGCGATTTAGCACCATTCGTATATATCGTACCGTTGTCAATAAACTGGTTTGTCGAATTTCTCGCTGCCGCCGTGCCGCCTCTTCCGATATTATTTGCATAAAGCAAATTATTGGAACGGTTTCCGACATAGCCGATGTCAATCGAATAATCTTTCCAGAACTGATACTGCAAACTCAACTGGAATTGACTGACCTGTCCGATCTTCTGTTCCTGATCAACCGCAAAAACCGCAAAGCTGGTTGGAACATTGGCCGGATTCGGCGCAGTCGGCACAGTTGGCGGACCGGACTGCAACGAGAAAACTGTCGCGGTCGGGTCAGTATTAAACCCGTTCTGGTTAAACGAAACGCTGTTTGAGAACGGAACATTGCGAACGCCCGGCGGATAGTCAACACCATCTAAGGTGTAAAGCAATCCGTAACCGCCGCGAACGACCAATGTTTTTTCTTTGTTGATTGAAAAAGCAAAACCAATTCGAGGTCCAAAATTATTCAAATCGGTTTTGATCAAACGGTCGCCGCCGCCGGCTGCCACATTGACACGTTTTTGCGCAATGCTGTAAAGACTGTAACGTCCGTCTTTTTCGCTCGACGGCGTGAAAATATCATACCGCAATCCGAGATTCAGATTCAGACGGTCATTTACTTTCCAGTCGTCTTGAACAAACATCCCCAATTCCTGCGAACGAAGATTGAACGGTCCGCCGAAAATTTTGGATTTCGAAACAAACAATGCCGGTAAACCCAACAAGATGTTGGCTTGACCGTTGCCGGTTCCGCCATACGGGATTCCGTCGGCTCGGACAAAACAAGCTGCCGCCGTTCCGGAACCTGCCGGACAGCTTGCGTTCGGACCTGTTGCCGGACCGTTATCACCATACTGGAATTGACCTTTCAATGTTCCGGTCCGTCCCCCGTCAATCGTGTTCAAATAACGAAGTCGAAGTTCGCCGCCGAATTTCATCGTGTGGTTACCTTTGATAAAAGTAACCGTATCGGCAAAATACGGGTTTTTGCTCTTAACCTGGAACAAACCGCCGTCGCCCGTGAATTCAGTAAAACCCGTTCCGAAATTTCCGATCAATGCTCCGCCTGATGCCTCAAGCGAACCGTCATTGGAATTAGGAATACCGATATCCTGCGCAAACGTTGCGCTCGTCCCGCA
>JANLTD010000662.1:0-3427 GCA_031362765.1 Acidobacteriota bacterium
ATCGAAATCCCGAGCCTGTTAAATCCGAGCCGGTTAAACAAACCGAACCGGTCAAAACTACGCCGCCGACAAAAGAAATTCCGAAGACGGTTAAATCGGACAAGGCAAGCACAAAATTTGAAAAAATGTGGGTTGATTACAACGTTACTGAAAGCGGACGTTTGGGAATGCGGATTCACGCCAAATTCACGGTCAACAATCTGAAGGACGAAGATTCGTATCTGGCGATCTACTTTGAAAAAGCGGACGGCACGAAACTGAAAACGACCAACAAGAAATTTGCCGCCAAAGACGGACAGGTTGCGGTCTATCGTTCGATGAAACCGGGCTTCGACGAAACGGTTTACAAAGATCTGGATGTCTTTATGCCGTATGACGAACTAAAATTAAGCCCCGGCAAATATGATTTGAAATTGGATGCGGATGTGATCTATGAAAACGGCGACCTGGTCGAACATCTGAATTATTACGAGTTCCAATATGAAAAATTCGGCAAATAAAGCCGGCTAAAAATTCGGCTGCCCCCAAAAAGAGAGGCTTTTTGAAAGGCCTCTCTTTTTTTGTAACTGTTTAGGTCTTTGGTTTTTGGTTTTATTCAACATGACCTTGATGATCTTAAATCAAAATTTCTGTAAAAAAAGCGGTTCGGTAAGAAATTCAAAGCCAAACTGTAATTTCTTACAAAAGAACTAAAAACCAAAGACCAAAAACCAAAGACCTAAACAATTACCTTTTTTTCTATCCAACCGGCAAAAATCAAATGTCAAAAATCAACGGCTCAAGACTCTTCAAGTTATTTTCTTTGACGGCGATTTTGCTGTCTTTTTCTTTGATAAATTCCGCGCAAGCGTTAACGAACGGCGAGACTTTCTGGAATTGGCAGACAACGCCTGATCGGGATAATTTTCAACTTGATTTACGGTTGGCGCTCAAAATAAAAGGCAAAAAGGTCAGCGGCGCATTCGTGTTCAGTAATCTGATCAACGGTGAATGGGTCGGCAACGACCGCAATGTGACGCCTTTTAACGGGAAAATTTCGGGCAACGTTATTTTTATCGGGTTTGATGCGAAAGATGTGCGAAATTTTGAAGAATACGATTCGGCTTTTGATACGAAATATCAAAAGCCGAAAGGAAAACGCGCGAGCCGCGCAAAGATCAAAATAAGAAAAGGCAAACTTGAATTTGTGCAGATAAAAGGCAAATTTGTTTTTGATCTGCCGCGCAAAATAATTATTAAGCGGATAATGTAAAAGGTCCAACGACCTGTAGGACGTTGAACCTTTTGGCGCTGGTAGAGTCTGTTTAAATTTTAAAGTTTTGACTGTCTTTGTCGCTGAAAGCGACAGATTTAATAGCGTCGGGTAACACCCGACGACCAACATCAAAATCGTTCCGACGCTGAAAGCGTCGAACAAACAAGCTGCAAATTCGTCCCTTACAGGGACGCGAGGCTTGTTCGACAATGCTCGTCGGGATTCTCCCGACGCTATTAAATTTGTCGCTTTCAGCGACTTTTTCGGAAATTTAAACAGACTCTTAAAGCTTAAAGCCGCCGCGTGTCAGCTGCGTTTCAAAGTTTGTTTTGTCAACGGCTTTGATATAAGCATCGCGCGGTTCGACAATTCCTTTTTGAACAAGCTCGAAAAGCGCGTCGTTGAGCATCACCATTCCGATATTTTTGCCTGTCTGCATCGAAGAAGCGATCTGGAACGTTTTTCCTTCGCGGATCAGATTTGAAATTGCCGGCGTGACGATCAGTATTTCGAGCGCGGCAACGCGGCCGCCGCCTTTTTTCGGCAGTAATGTTTGGGCGATGACGCCTTTTAACGATTCGGAAAGCATCACGCGGATCTGTTGCTGTCGGTCGGCCGGGAATTGGTCAATGATGCGGTCAACGGTCGAAGCGGCCGTCGTTGTGTGCAAAGTTCCGAAAACAAGGTGTCCGGTTTCGGCGGTTTCAATCGCGATCGAGATCGTTTCGAGATCACGCATTTCACCAACCAGCAAAATATCCGGGTCTTCGCGAAGTGCCGCCCGCAGCGCATCCTTAAAACTATCGGTATGGTTGCCGACCTCACGCTGATTAACGAGACATTTTTGGTTTTCGTGCGTAAACTCGATCGGATCTTCGATCGTAATAATATGGTCTTCGCGATCTTTGTTGATATGGTCAACCATCGCGCACAGCGTTGTTGATTTTCCGCTTCCCGTTGGTCCCGTAACGACCACCAAACCTTTCGACAACGCGCACAGACTCATGATCGCCTTCGAAAGTCCGAGCTGTTCGGCAGTTAAGATCTTCGTCGGTATTATCCGGAAAACGCCGCCCATTCCTTTACGGTCGGCGAAGATGTTGGCGCGGAAACGGGCAAGTTCCGGAATTTCATACGCAAAATCCGAATCGTTGCGCCGCGAAAATTCTTCCTGATTTTTCGCCGGCATTATCGAATGAAGCAATTCTTTCATCGAAGCCGGTGTGAGCACCGTCTCATCGCATTCGAGCTTTTTCATTTTGCCGTCTTTGCGAATCATCGGCGGAAGCGAAACGCTCAAATGCAGATCCGACGCGCCGACTTCCGCCATTTTATAAAAGAGCGCATCCATTCGGGCTTTCGCCGGCAAGTTGGCTTCTGAGGGAACAAATTCAGCCACCGGCGAAAGACCCGGTGAAAATGCTTCGGAAGGCGAAACAAACTGCGGCGGCGCGGCGAAGTTTTGCGATTGCGGAGGCATCGCAAAATTTTGCGATTGCGGATAACTTTCAGACATCGCGGCCGGTTGACTTTGAAACTCAAATGCATCTTGCGGAGAATTGATATTGGAGCTTGGCGGAACATATTCGCCTGACTCAAATTGCGGATTATGATTTGAAGTGGGGGGGAAATATTCGGCTGATTCAAATTGCTGAGGTGCAAAATTGGATGTCGGCGGGGGAACATATTCGGCAGATTCAGAATCAGAGCGTTTGCCCGGCGGTTCATAGTCTGATGTGTCGGAAAAAGTTGTTTGAAAAGCGGGATCGTTGACCGATACGATTTCAACGTCTGACTGAAGATAAGACGACTCGCTCCAGGAGGCTTTTGGTTCTTCGTATTCAAGTTCGGATGAAACACTGTTTACCGTAATATTCGCATTTTGTTCAAATGCCAAAGAAGAACTTTCAAATGAATAAGTTGGGAGTTCGGTGAACGACTCAACTTCTGACTCAAATGGTGAAAACTCGGGTTTGGCCGGAGACTGCGGCTGTGCGGCAGTCGAAAGCACC
Source organism: Acidobacteriota bacterium (assembly GCA_031362765.1). Classification (GTDB taxonomy): domain Bacteria; phylum Acidobacteriota; class Blastocatellia; order Pyrinomonadales; family Pyrinomonadaceae; genus JAFDVJ01. The sequence goes on from JANLTD010000662.1 coordinate 3,268, forward strand.
GAAGATGTTTGCAAAATGCTCTCGACAATCTGTTCCTGCGTCGGCGGACTATCCGAAAGCAGCGGGCGGATCGTGACTATAAATCCGGCGGGTGATTTTTTTGACCAGAAAATTAAATTTCCCGAGATTGTGCGGGTGAACAAATTCGATTTCCGGTTGG
>JANLTD010000670.1:0-6320 GCA_031362765.1 Acidobacteriota bacterium
CGCGGGACGAAGGCGCACGCATCACTGCGACGGCGATTGCCGAAGCGGAAGAGATGGATCGACAAAATGCCGTCGAAGCCGTTGCGCCAACTGTTAGCTACAGCGAAATCCGCGACGCGATCAATGACATCAGCAGTAAAAACACACAATCGGCAATATTGAAAACTTTGGTTCACCAGTCAGCGCAATTTACACCGCGTGGTGCATTTTTCATCATCAAAAACGAGCATCTGGTCGGTTGGCGCGTATTTGGTAAAGGAGGTGAAAATACTGATGAACAAAGTGTTCGGGAAGTTTTCTTTCCGGTTGCCTCATCAACCGTACTGGGTGAAGCCGTCAGGTCTTCAACCACTGTTGAAAGTTCTTACGGAGACCATTCCGACGATTCGATCTACTTAAACAAACTTGGATTCGGTCAGCCTGAGCAGATGTATGCAGTTCCGCTCGTCGTGCGCGGGCGAAGCGTCGCCGTGCTCTATGCAGATCGCGGGACGCAGGACGAAAGCGTCAACATCGAAGCATTGGAAACATTGGTTCGGGTCGCGAGTCTGACTGTTGAAATTTTGGCTTCGTCGCATAAAACGCAAGCGGAAACGGCAACAGAAGAAGCGGCTGAAAGCAGTCACCAATTTGAGCCGGCAACTGTAGAGACGGCTCCGGTTGTCGAAGAATCTTATCAATTTGTAGAAACTCAACCATCCCAAACGGAAGCAGCGGTCGAAGAAAGTTATTCTTACACGCCTGCCGTCGAAGATGATTATTCCTACAAACCGATTGACCAACCTGCTGAAGAGTTTGAGGAACCAACCGATCAAACGCCGGTCGAAAGCGACAATTTTTCTTTTAGACCAAGTGTCGAAACGGAATTTGCGCCGTCCGAATTTGTTTCGGAACCTGTGATTGAAGCGGCCGGAGACGTTACTTTAGCCGAGGACTTTCAATCACCGGTCGAAGAACCGCGTACATTTGAACCGGCTCCTGTTCGGGGTCCGGTCGTTGAAGACGAAGATCATTACTCAAAAGAATCTTCGTTTTCATATGAAACTCCTTCATATCAAACCTTTGAGCCGCCGCACTTTGAAGCGGCGCCGCCGATTGCAGAAATTGACTATGCTCCGACCGTCAGCAGCGATTATCAGTTTGAAAGCACTCAGTCTTTTGAGCCTGCGCCGGTTCAATACGAAGAAGTTCCGCAAACGTTTGAAGCTCCTGCGTTTGAAACGCCAAGCTACGAAGCCGAAAGTTATGCTCCGATCAACGGAAAATCTTACGATTCGGTGACGACGGAAAATGGCAAGTCGGAAAGTTACGTTGCCGAACCCATCGAAGCAGTTAGCGAAGTGGCCGTCAAACAACCTGTCAGAAGCCGTTTCAGTGATCGAAATGTTGATTTACCGATCGAGGTTTCGGAAGACGAACGCCGTCTGCACAATGATGCGCGACGTTTTGCCCGTCTTCTTGTTTCGGAAATCAAACTTTATAACGAGCAAAAGGTCAAGGAAGGACGCGAAGGAAACGATCTTTACGAACGCCTGCGCGAGGCGATTGACCGTTCGCGTGAGATGTATGACAAACGCGTTCAACCACCGGTCGCGGCAAAATTCGACTATTTTCATTATGAATTGGTCAGCAATTTAGCCGAAGGCGATTCCGGAAAACTCGGGACTTCTTATCCCGGAAGCGGTAACTAGCGGCGAAATAGGAACAAAAACAAAAAAAGTGAAAGGCAATTGTCTTTCACCTTTTTTTGTAATTGCATTAGGGTTTTGGTTTTTGGTCTTTAGTTTTTGGTCTTTGGTTTTATTCAACATAACCGCGATGATCTTTGCCGTAAAATAAGCAGATCAGTGAGAAATTCAAAGCCAAACTGTAATTTCTTTCAAAAAACTAAAAACCAAAGACCAAAGCCCTAATCAGATACTTTTTTTATTCAACCACCTCAAACTGAACAAATTGAGCCGAAGTTCTTTTCTTTTCTTTTGCCAGATTATCCGTGATGATGATTTGCAGAATATACTCACCGGTTTGCATTCCGCGCAATAAATTTATCGCGCCCGAAGATTTTATTCTTTCCAGATCGGTTTGTCCCGAAAAATCAACCGGAGTTTGTTTACCGTCAAGTATCAGTTTGCCGTCGCGAAAAACGCGAATTCGCACCATCAGATCCGGTTTTTTCGACGTGTCGAGCTTTGCATTGTAAATCTCAAAGCCATAACGCAAAAACGAGTTGCGCTTAAATCTTCTAAGCGAGGTGTCGCTCATCGGATTCGGTTTATCAGTCGGCGCGTTCAATTGATCACTGGCAATATCCGGCGTTGCGGACTCGAATCTTTTCCATTGGGCTTCGTTCAGATTTTCCAAAACAATGCCCGAAATCGTCAGCCGTTCTTTTTTCAGATTCGGAACCTCGATAAACTGCGAGGCCGATCCGACCTTTTCGGCCTGGGCATCGCGAATCGCAACGCGAAATTGATATGCGCCGGGTTTTTTGATCGGCAAATTAAAATGATATACAAAGCCCTCGTTCAGAATTTTTTTATACATTTCATCTTTGACCGTGAGCGTGTAGGATTTAGCAAGCTGCTCGACCGGCAAGCCGTTATCGCCGAAAATCACGGCTAAAACATCAAAAACCGCTTTTTTCGCGCCGTCCGGTTCGTCGGTAAATTTCAAATCCTGTGCGCTGATATGCAAAAGCGGACGCACAAACGAGCCCTGCGTCGCGTCGTTACCGAACAAAGTATTGAGCCGCAAAGAAATATCATTGACCCCAAACGGCGAAGTCAAAGCATTTTCAATTTGCTGCAGCGGTGTTTGATTGGTGGTTGTTTTGGCAACATTTCGTTCGGCGACGTTAAAAAATCCACTGCGGTAACGCACCTTTAAATCTTTGTTCTTAACTCTGACCTCAAGTTTGTTAAAACGTCTGATTTTCGCGTCAAAAGTGTCCGAATCAGGTTGATAACCAATCAGATAATAACTCTGGTCATCGAGAATCTTGCGAACGCCGCTTCCGATGTCATTGTTATTAATAACCGGAAATCCGCCAGTTTGCCGGGCGAGGTAAATCAATCCGTCCTGCGTATCGAGAAGTTCGGCACGGCGCCCGGAAAGAACTTCTTGAAGTCTTTCGGGGTTGGCTGAAACACTGTCTTCCGCCGTTATATTTGCGGTCTGCAAACCGCGCGCATCAATCGTATAAAACACAACCGAAGCACGATTTGCCGTATCAACTAATTGGCGCAGAAAATCCAAAACCGTGCCGCCATCGCTAAAACCCTGCTCGTCGCGCTGAAAGATCTTAAATCCGTCGCTGAATAAAATTACGGATTTGCGTCCCGGCAATTCCTTCATTCCGGTCACGATATAGCGAAGTGCTCCAAGCGTGCCGGTCGCAAAATACGCACCTTGAAAATCTTCAAAAGCGTTTTCGGAATTTTCTCGTGCCGCCTTGTCTTCCTCGGTCTCGTTTTCATCAACAATTTTTTCGTTGTCGCGAATCGGCGCAAAGGCTCCGATATTGCCGCGTCCAAGCGGATTCCAGACGACTTTTTCAATTGCGGCGTAAAGCTGCCGCCGGTCGGAAGTAAATTGCTGAAGCGCACCGATTCCCGCACCTGTGCGGATGATCGCGACGAGATCGCCGTCCTGCATTTGCTCGTCAACAAATTTTTTCAAGGCGCGGCGAACCTGATACGCGCTCACAAACGAGAGCGACAGATCGTCAACCACAAGCGCCAAAGTTCTTTTGATCTGATCGGCTTTTAATTCGGCTTGCGGAATCGGAACGGGAATTTTTTCATTTGGATTTTTAACCGTTTCGGTATTTACCTTAATGCTTGAGACAAAGGATAAATTCGTGATCTTTTGCTTCTCGCCGTTTTCGTAAATTTCAAAATCCTCCGGCTTTAAGCCCGTCACGACCTTGCCCTTCGAATCGGTCACGGTCACGTCGATCTGAATCAAATTCGTCGAAATCTTAACAACGTCGTCGTCGGGCGGAGTCGGGCGCGGCGTTTGTGAGTATACGGTCAAAGCAAAAGCAAGTGCCCAAATCAGCGCGAGAATAGATTTTTTCATTTTTTTGTTCCTCAAATGCAAACGAATTCAATCTCAAATTGTAATTGTTTAGGTCTTTGGTCTTTGGTTTTTGGTTTTTTGTAAGAAATTGCCGAATTGGCGATGAATTTCTCACTAATCCGATTATTTTACGGAAATCTTGATTGAAAATCAGCGGGTTTCCATTGAAAAGACCAAAAACCAAAGACCAAAAGCCAAAGACCTAAACAGTTACAAGAAATTACTGAATTGGCGTTAAATTTCTCACCACACCCGCGTATGTTTCCGCGCATCTTGATTAAAATCATCGAGGTTAGGTTGAATAAAACCAAAAACCAAAGACCAAAAACCTAATCAGTTACAAGTTTAGGCAGATTGTCTTTTCTTTGTTATGATATAACGAAAATCGCTTGCCTCAAAGGTTTTTTCCGGCTTTTGCGGCAAGGCAAAGTTCCTCAAATATTTCGCATCAAATTTTCGGAGTTTTTAAAAATGTCAAAATTCAAATTTTACCGCGTTGATTTCCAGTCTTTTTTATTCATTGCAATTTCTGTTTTCGCGCTTTTAACGGTTCCGCTAACGACGAGCTGCTCGGCTCTGGTGACACCGATGACAGACGACGATGCCTTGAAAACGCTTCGTGAACTGACGAAAAACGGGAAATTACCGCCTGAAAGTGTTGTTGCGGAAATCGAAAACCGCTTTTCCAAAACAAAAGCCGGTGCGCTTGCCAAGCTCCTGCGGGCGCGGATCAGGTTTGAAAGTTCGGATTTTGAAGGCGCGGCCCAAATTCTCAATACAAATGTTTTTCGCGAAAGAACAAAGCTCGCCGATTATGCGCTCTGGCTCCGCGGACGCGCTTTGCAATCCGCCGGAAAGCACGCCGAAGCGATGAATGTATTTTCACAGATCATACAGGATTTTCCGACCTCGATTCGGATCCGCGAAGCAAAATTGTTGTGGGCAAATTCGGCGATGCAGTCAGGACAAGCCGCGCAAGTTCCCGCATTTTTGCAAGATTTGAACAACAAAAATCAAGCTAACGCGCTGTTGCTGACGGCAAAATCTTATGAAACGGCCGGCAATCAGGCGGATGCGATAATCTTTTACCGAAAGGTTTATTTTTACGGCGCGGGAACCATTGAAGCAAAGGAAGCCGAAGCAAAACTGACCTTTTTGAACCAACCTTTGATGCCGCAGACAGCCGAAGAGATCACGATTCGCGCCGATAAGCTCTATGCTGCAAAAAATTATACGGATGCGGCCGCGGCTTACAGCACTCTGATCTCGACTTTTCCGAATGCGGCGACAACCGAAGTAAATTTGCGCCGTCTGATCACTTTTTCTAACCTGAAAAATATGACCGAAGCCCAAAACGCGTTCAATGCAATTCCGCTTTCCGCCAAAGAAAAAGAAGAAGCCTATTACAATCTCGCGCTCGGCTACGCAAGAAACAAACTTTGGGCAAATGCCCGAACCGGTGTCGAAGAAATGCGTCAGAAATTTCCTGCCGGCAAATTAACGCCGAAAGCCTGGATCGATGCCGGAATGGCGGCGCGTGATGCAAACAACAAGACGGACGAAAGCTATTTTCTGCAAACGGCGGTTTCAGCCTATCCGAATGCGATAAATGTTGCCGGCGCACAATTTGAACTCGCGTGGCTGCAGCACGAAAGTAAAAATTATCAAATGTCGTCACAGATGCTGCTCGAACATCTGGCGCGATACGTTGACAAAGATTCGACCAATCGCGGCAAAGCCGGATATTGGGCGGCGCGTGATTCACAGCTCGCGGGAAAACTTAACGAGGCTTGCGCGCTTTATGACGCGACCGTTTATCGTTACGGTTCAAATTGGTACGGCTATCTTGCCTTGCAAAAACTGACAGCTTTGCGCGGTCAGGGAAAATGCCAGGGCGCGCCGAATTTCGGCGCCGGTTCGCTGGTGCCGAAAGCGGTGGCAAATTTAAAGGTCGTCACGGTTGCGGCGGAAACTTCAACCGCAAAGGAATTGGAAAGGGTTGAAAAGAGTGATGATCTAAGTAATGTCGGGCTTTTCGATTGGAGCATTGACGAACTCAAGGAAGCACAAAAAACCGCCGCGAACAGTCCGCGGATCAATCTCGCGCTGGCAAAATATTATCGTTTGAAAGGCGATCAGGTTGGCGCCTTAAATGCTTTGAAGGTAAGTTATCCCGATTACGCGCAGATGTTTCCCGAAGAAATGGGACGTGAAGAATGGGACATTTTTTATCCATTGAC
>JANLTD010000419.1:0-1567 GCA_031362765.1 Acidobacteriota bacterium
CTTGCTTAAAGACTGTCGAAATGACGCATTATGCTTGTATTTTGCTCGATATCTGGCTCGGCGACGGCATTGACGGGCTTGAAACTCTTAAGAAGTTGCGCGAGAACGGAAGTGATTCGGCCATCGTGATGATCTCCGGACACGGAAATATCGAAACCGCCGTTAATGCGACCAAATTGGGAGCGTTTGATTTTATCGAAAAGCCTTTAAGTCTTGAAAAAACTGTCCTGACTGTCAGAAACGCGATCAAACAAAGAGATCTGGAGCGCACCAACGCGCAGCTCACCGAACAATTAAGCCACGAATACGAAATGGTCGGTGCGTCGGTCGCGATGCGCGCCCTTCGCAAACAGATCGCGATCGTCGCGCCGACCGACGGGCGGGTTTTGATCTCCGGCGAATCGGGAACAGGGAAAGAATTGGTAGCCCGGGCAATTCACGCGCAATCGCGCCGCAAAAATCTACCGTTCGTCGAGATAAATTCCGCCGCAATTCCTGAGGATCTGGTTGAATCGGAACTTTTCGGACACACTAAGGGGGCATTTTCGGGTGCCGTGACGGCAAAAAAAGGGAAGTTTGAAATTGCCGACGGAGCGACATTATTTTTAGACGAGATCGGCGATATGTCGCGCCGTGTGCAGGCTAAAATGCTCCGCGTACTGGAAGAACAGCGGTTTGAACCGGTGGGAAGCAATACGCCGATCAAGGTTGACGTGCGCGTCATCAGCGCAACGAATAAACCGCTGTCGGGCTTGATCGAAAACGGCGATTTCCGCGCCGACCTGTTTTATCGGCTGAATGTCATTCCGTTTCAGGTTCCGCCGCTTCGTGAGCGATTGGAAGACGTTCCCACATTGGTCGAACATTTTAACCGGAAGTTTTCGGTTTCGTACGGCAAAACGCTCAAGGAATTCTCGGCGGAAGCAATCGAAGCATTGCAAAACTACGCGTGGCTCGGCAACGTCCGCGAACTCAAAAACACGATCGAGCGTGTCGTCATCATGGTCGAAAAGCAAAAGATCTTGCCCGCCGATCTTCCGCAATTCAACATCTTGGACGAACCGATCGCCTCGTCGTTTCGTTTTCCGTCATTCAAAGACGCAACCGATGCCTACCAGCGCGAATTTATCTTGCACAAGCTAAACGAGTTTGACGGAAACGTCGCAAAAGCGGCCGAATCAATGGGCGTTGACCGCAGCCATCTGTATCGCCGGATGAAAAATTTGGGAATTCAATCGAAGGAGAAAATTTAAGCCATCGCAAAATCAGTATGCGGGCAAACGCTCGGATGAAAGTGTTTCGGTAAGCAATTTCTGAAATTGCCAAATAAAGTTTGCGGTCAGGTTCGATGCGCGACAACGCCGAGCGATAAAAAACGTATTGACCGATGGCATTTTCAAAATCGCGGATGTCCGATTGACTACGAAAACTTTTAATCTCAACCGCAATTTTCTCTCCATCTTTTTCGGCGGCAATCGGCTGTTCTGCGCCTAAATCAACAAAAACATCATTAATGACCTTTATGACCGGGCATTTCAAACTCAGATTTACTTAACGTCAATCTTCG
>JANLTD010000487.1:0-4464 GCA_031362765.1 Acidobacteriota bacterium
ATCATTCGCGATTTACCATTTAAGAGGAATAGAAAAATGGCATTATCATTAAATAATTTGAAACCGGCAGCAGGTTCGACACACAAAAAGAAAAGAGTCGGCCGCGGACCCGGATCCGGTTTGGGCAAAACTGCCGGACGCGGCAACAAAGGACAAAAATCGCGGTCGGGGTATTCAAGCAAAATCGGATTCGAAGGCGGACAGATGCCGCTTCAACGGCGCTTGCCGAAGCGCGGCTTTACGAACATCTTCAAAAAAGAATGGCTGGAAATCAGTCTTTCGAAGATCGAAGATAGTTTCAACGCCGGTGATGAGGTGACCCCCGAGATATTGCACGAACGCGGTTTGATCAAAAAAGCTAAACACGATGTCGTCATTTTAGGGAACGGCGAAATCTCAAAGGCTCTGAAAATTTCCGCCCATCGCTTTACGAAAACGGCTCAAGATAAAATCGAAAAAGTCGGCGGCAGCGCAACGGTTATCGTTAAACAGAGAGCGCAGAGCGAATAAGATAAGCAATCTGGTAATTTAGGAGAGTTATGGAAAAGTTTTTTGCCGCTGTCCAAAATATGTTCAAAATTCCCGAACTGCGGAAGAGAATTCTCTTCACGCTCGGGCTTTTGGCGATTTATCGTTTGGGAGCGCACGTTACCGCGCCGGGTATTAACAAGGTTGCGCTTGAACAAGTTTGGAGTCAGGTTAGCGGAACGCTTCTCGGTGTGCTTGATCTGTTTTCAGGAGGAAATTTCCGAACCATTTCAGTTTTCGCACTCGGGGTGACGCCGTATATTACGGCTTCGATCATCTTGCAATTGATGACGGTTCTTTATCCGCCGCTCAAGAAAGTTCAGGAAGAAGGCGAAGTCGGACGGCAAAAAATCAATCAATGGACGCGTTATCTGACGGTTGTCTTGTGCACCGTGCAGACGTTTTTTGTCGCCACCTGGCTGCAAAAGAATAATGTTATAGCCCCCGAATGGTGGGCGACCATAATGGTTGTCGTCACGCTCACGACCGGCACGATTTTCGTGATGTGGCTCGGTGAGCAAATCACCGAACGCGGAGTCGGAAATGGAATTTCACTCCTTATTTTTGCGGGTATCGTCATCGGACTGCCGAGCGGACTTTTGCAGATTAAGGAAAAGATCGGCGCGGGCGATGCAATGCAGACGCTTGGCGTAATTTTTCTCGGAGTTGTGCTTGTCGCATTGATCGCATTGATCGTCTATGTCGAATCGGCGCGCCGAAACATCGCGATCAGCTATGCCAGCCGCCGCGTCGGCAATCAGACATTTCGCGGACAAGAAACGAGTTTGCCTTTGAAGATTAATATGGGCGGCGTGATTCCGGTGATTTTCGCATCTTCGGTCCTGGCGATGCCGCAGACGCTTTTTTCGGCATTTCCGCCGGCGCAGCCCGGCAGTGAAGGCTACGACCCAAATTCGATTTGGACGCAGGTTTATGCTTTCTTTCAACAGTTTCATGGTGGCGATCCGTATTACGAATTTGTCTTTTTGTCACTGATCGTCTTGTTCACGTTCTTTTATATCACGATCGTCTTCAACACGGATGAAGTGGCTGACAATCTGAGAAAGCACGGCGGATTTATTCCCGGACTGCGCCCCGGAGCTCCGACCGGCGAATACCTGAATACGATTTTGACACGGTTGACCACAGTCGGTGCTCTTTATTTGGCGTTCGTAGCATTTGCTCCTCAATTGCTTTTGAGCGGGTTTAATGTTGGACGATTGCCCTTTATCGGAATTGCCGCTGATAATTTTTTCGCTGCAACGCCGGGACTTAGTTGGATTCCGAAGGGATTAGGCTATCAATTTTATTTCGGCGGTACATCACTTTTGATTTTGGTTGGTGTGGCGATGGATACGGTATCGCAGATCGAAGCGCAGCTCGTGATGCGAAACTACGAAGGTTTCCTCGGCGCAGGCTCGCGCTTACGCGGAAGAAGAAGTTAATTTTGACGCGGAGACACAGCGACGCGGGGACACGGAGAAAAAGTCTTTTTTAGACAAAATTCTCCGTGTCCCCGCGTCGCCCAATCTCTGCTTCTATATCGTAAAATATGAGCAAGATCATAGTTTTAATCGGTGCGCCGGGCGCGGGTAAAGGAACGCAGGCACGGCTCCTTGATGAGCGCAAAGGCATTCCGCAAATCTCGACCGGCGATCTGTTCCGCGAGATGAAAAAATCCGATACGCCTTTAGCCCGCGAAGTTCAGGCAACAATGGCAGCCGGAAAGTTGATCACGGATGATCTTACTCTGCAAATTGTCAGAGACCGGACCGCTCGCGAAGATTGTGCGGGAAATTATATCCTCGACGGTTATCCGCGAACTGCGGTTCAGGCCGGACAGCTTGAAGTATTGGCAAATGAACAGGGAAAGGAAATTCAGGCGATCGAAGTTAGTATTCCGCGTGAGGAATTATTGAAGCGACTGACCGGTCGGCGGTCGTGTCCGGTTTGTGGGGAAATTTACAATATTTATTCCAAACCGCCAAAGGACGAAAATGTTTGCGATCTTCACAGCGATGCGCAATTGACTCATCGCGCCGATGACAATGAAGAAAGTGTTTCGACGCGGCTTTCGACGTTTGATGAATTGACCAGGCCGCTTCTCGATTATTATGAGAGATCCGGACGTTTGAAAAGGATCAATGGCGAAGGAAGTCCGGAAGCGATTTTTGGCGAATTGGAAAAATTGATTTAGTTTGTTGTTCGTACTTCGTTGATCTTAAAGTATTTATAAGCTGAAGATTAACGGCGAACCACTATCAAAATGTCAGGTAATTCACAAATCGGCGGCTTTTTAAGTAAATTAAGGCAGGTTTTATTGGGAAAAAGAATGATTATCGCCAAATCACAAAAGGATTTAGATCGTATGCGCGAAGTCGGTGAATTGATCGCCGAAGTCCGCGAATCTTTGCGCGGTTTGATTGGAATCGGAGTGACATCACTTGAGCTTAACGCCGCCGCTGATAAAATGATCCGCGGATTTGGGGCAACACCGACGTTTATCGGTTACCACGGTTTTCCGTATGCGATCTGCGCATCGGTCAACGATCAGATCGTCCACGGGTTTTCGAACGACATTCCGCTTAAAACCGGCGATATTATTTCGCTCGATATGGCGGCGACCTATAACGGGTTTGTCGGCGACACGGCTTTTACCGCGCCGGTCGGTGAAATTAGTGCCGAGCTCAAACAACTGATTCGCGTCACCGAAGAATGTCTGGAATTAGGGATCGCCGAATGTTATCCGAATAAACGGGTCGGCGATATTGGTTGGGCGATTCAGCAGCACGCTGAAAAATCGGGTTACGGGATCGTTCGCGATTACACCGGCCACGGCATCGGTCGGGCGATGCACGAATCACCGCAAATTGCCAATTACGGCAGGCGCGGCACACGTGAAAAAATCCGTGCCGGGTATTGTTTCGCACTTGAACCGATGCTTAATCTCGGTACCCACGAAACAAGAACTTTGGACGATAAATGGACAGTCGTCACGCTGGACGGCAAGCCAAGCGCGCATGCGGAGCATTCGATAGCGATCACTGCGGAGGGTCCGGAAATTTTAACATTGACGAAAGAGCAAAAAGCCGCCTTGAGAAACGGCAAAAAAGAAACTGCTGCTGCCTAACTTGATAAATCAATTTAAAAAGGGTAACATAAGCAGTTTGTCAACTAAGACAGGGTTGACGCTGTTAGGATATGTCAAAGGAAGACGCCATCGAGGTCACGGCAACGGTGCTTGAAACCCTGCCGAATGCGATGTTTAAGGTCGCTTTAGAAGATAATAAGCATGAGGTTTTGGCTCATATCTCAGGGAAAATGCGAAAACATTTTATTCGTATTTTACCTGGAGACAGGGTGTTGGTTGAACTTTCGCCATACGATTTGAATCGTGGGCGAATAACATATCGTTATAAATAGGAAGAGAGGGAAACATTATGAAAGTTCGTCCTTCAGTAAAGAAAATTTGCGACAAATGCAAAATTATTCATCGGAAAGGCGTTGTGCGCGTGATTTGTGAGAATCCGAAGCATAAACAACGACAAGGATAAAGTGAATTCGGATGTGTGATTTCGGATTTCGGATCGGTCTAAAGTGAAAGGTGAGATCCTAACTATGAACCAATCGGCAATCTGACATCGGCAATCCCAGATCGAAACAGGAGAAATATGGCTCGCGTAGCAGGCGTTGATTTACCACCGAACAAAAGAGCGCAAATCGGTTTAACTTATATTTACGGCATCGGCAAATCCCGTTCAACGGCGATTCTTGACGAAGCGCAGATCAATATTCATACGAAGATCAGGGAGTTGAACGAAGACGAATTAACACGGATTCGGACAATCCTTGACACTCAGGGCGATATTGAAGGCGATTTGCGAAAGCGCGTCCAAATGGACATCAAGCGCTTGATGGACATCGGCTGTTATCGCG
>JANLTD010000527.1:0-3448 GCA_031362765.1 Acidobacteriota bacterium
CGCGAGTTCTTCGTAAATTTTCGCTCGATCCGTCGTTTTTGAAAAAGCCAGACTTTCTGCCATAGCTTTATTTTATCACGAAAGGAATTTTAGCCGCTACAGTCACCAAGGACACCAAGAAATTCCAATTCATTTTCTAACTAAGTGTTCTGCGGTGTCTGTGTGGTAAATTATTTTTAATGCTGAAAAAAGAACTCGAAACCGCAATTGCTCTGGCGCGAAAAGCCGGCACCAGAATTTTGGAATTTTATGCTCTCGAAATCATTGCCGAAGTAAAATTCGGCGCTGATAATCTTTCCGAACCGGTAACAATCGCTGACCGCACGGCAAGCCGCATCATTGTCGAGGGTTTAGCCGAAATTTTTCCCGATGATGCGATTCTTTCGGAAGAAGAACTTGACGACGTCGAAACCCGCGTTTCAGGCAAAAGAGTCTGGATGATCGACCCGATTGACGGAACGCAAGGCTTTATCAACAAAGACGGTGATTTCGGCGTGCAGATAGGCTTGACGGAAAATAACGAAGCGGTTTTAGGTGTTGTTTTTCTGCCTTTTCACGACGAATTATTTTATGCAGCACGCGGCGAAGGCTCGTTTTTAGTGAAAACCGGCAAATCGCCAAAGCGTCTGCAGGTTTCCGCGAAAACAGATTTTTCGCAAATGACTCTGGCAGTTTCGCGCAACCATTTGAGCAGGAATATGGCAAAGACCGCCGAATATTTTTCGATCGGCAACGTCATCAATCGCGGCTCGGTGGGCTTAAAGATCGGTCTGATCGCACGCCAAACCGCCGATCTGTATATTCATTTTTCGCCGCGCACAAAGTTTTGGGATAGCTGTGCGCCGCAGATAATTTTAGAAGAATCGGGCGGAAAAATGACCGATCTGTTCGGTGCACCATTGAACTATGACCTTCACGATGTCCAAAATCACAACGGAATTCTCGCTTCAAACGGCGTGGCGCACGATTTGACCGTTCAAAAACTCCGCTCGCTGTTGAATGAATTCGGGAGATTAAAGGTAACGAACGTCAAAAGATGAAAACCTTTTAAGAGATTGCCCACGAAACACACGAAAAACACTAAAAAAGAAAATGAATTATAATTTTTTTTCGTTCCTTTCGTGTGTTTCGCAGGCAAAAATTCTTTAAAGCTTTTTAAGTGAATTAAGTCGTCGGCAAGACTTCCGATTCCGAAGCGACCTTTCGGTTCTTGCGGGCGTTGCGCCAGGTTTTCACACCTTCTTTGGTCAGACTGAGAATTGGTTTGCGGTTATCGATCAGCAATTTTACCCACGCCCATTTGCTCATCTGCGGAAAATAAATTCCGCGAAAGAAAAGGCGCGCGACAAGGTGGCTGATGCGCACGTCAATCGGCGTATCTTTGATCGAATTGATCGCTTCCCAGTTTCTTTCAGGACTGTAAGACCGCGCCCAGGCATTGAAAGTCTCGTCCTTGGCATCGTCAATCGTCATTTTTAACGGATTATGCGCCATTACGAAAGGCGCGAATTCGAGCCAGTGTTTCGGGCGATGAAGCCGTCCGGCTTTTTCCAATCTGTCATAGAGCGGCGTTGACGGAAACGGTGTCAATTGGCCGAAAACCGGAAGTCCCGGCGCCCAGCTTTCGATCTCGTCAACGGTTCTTTTCGCAACGCCGGTCGTGTCGTTATCCATTCCGAAAATAAACGACGTGATCGCAAAAATATTGCGTCGGGCAAGCCCGTCGAGCACGTCCTTGTAGTTTGCGGGTTTCGAGAAAGTCTTGTTAACATCCGCCATATTTGCCGGATCAATTGATTCCATTCCGATAAAGATCCATTTTCCGCCCGCGTCCGCGATCAGATCAACAAGTTCTTCATCAGCCAGCAAATTCGCGCTGATCTGCGCAACCCACGGCAATTGTGCGTCGGCCGCAATAATATCGCGCAGCAGCGATTTCAGACGTTTTTTGTTGATCGCGAGATTGTCGTCAATAAAGAAAACGGCAACTTGTCCTTTTTCTTCTCTCGAGCGTTTTTTGAGTCTTAAAAGTTCTTCAATGACGCTTTCATTCGAACGAAAGCGGATCGAATCGCCGAAAAATCCGGTCACGGTGCAAAATTCGCAGCCGTACGGACAACCGCGTCCGGTTTCGATCGGCACGACGAAGAATTTGCCCCAACCCGCGCCCATCTTTGAAAGCGTTCCGCGCAAAAATTTCGGCACAAGGCTGAATTGCTCCAAATCGAGCGTTTCCCAGGGAATATGCGGATAAGGCTGCAGATTCGGTTTTTTGTCGTTGCCCTTCGGATCAACTTCGGGCTGATAAATTTCTTTCAGCGTTCCGTTTGCCGCGTCTTCGACGATCAGGTGCCAGGTTTCGTCGGCTTCACCGAGCGCAACTGCGTCAGCGTGTTGTTTTCCGCCATTTTTGCCTAGCGCTTCGTCGGGGCATTCCGTGACGTGCGGTCCGCCCATAACTACCTTAAAACCTGCCTCGCGCAGTGAATCCGCAACAAGATAGGCCCGCGCAACCATTCGCGTCATCGAACCGATGCCGATCAGCCCGATGTTTTCGTCTTTGCAAAACTGCACCAGTTCGGGGCGTGTCATCGCCTTGGCATTGCCGTCTATTAAAATAACTTCGTGTTCTTTCGGTGTCAGTGCCTGCAGCAGAAACATCCAAAGAGGCGGCATAAAATTGCGTGTAATGCCGTTATCGGGATTGTAAAGCAGAATTTTCATAAAATATTTCCAGCCGATAAAAAAATTTAAACTCTCGACTCTCAGTTCGCGGACAGTTTTTAGGATTTAAACAAGAATTGTAAAAAAGCGTTTCGGAGTTTATCTTCGCATTTTTTGTGAGATTTGGCTATCTTGAAATAACTTTTTGTCATAATCGCTTACCAACTAGATAAGATGAGTACTTTCAAAAGTCATAAAACTTAACCCATTTCACGCCCGCCGATTTTACGCATTGGCACCCAGCCAATACGTATAAAACCCTGTAAATTCGCGCAAGATCGAAAAGGCGTCGCGCCATTCAAAATAATCTGCGTGCGCCGCATAAATATTTTTGATGCCCACCTTTTGAAAAGCCAGCCGCGAGCGTGTGATGTGAAAATACTGCGAAACGATCGTCACGCTTTGGAAATTGTTCGCCCGCATTATTTGTTCTGTATTGATCGCAGTTTTGTAGGTATTATCGCCGCCGCGATCAAGAATGATACTGCTTTCGGGAACATTTCGGCTCACCAGAAATGAACGCATCACGTCCGCTTCTTCAAAACCTTCAACGCCAAAACCGCCGCTGACGATGATCTTGCCGACCAGTTTCCGTTCGTAAAGCTCGACCGCCTTTTCAAGCCGCGCCTTTAATCTCGGCGAAGGCTGCCCGTCAGGCGCAACCGTGTTTCCCAAAACGACCGCCACATCCGCAACGCCAATTTCATCATTCAAACCGTCAACA
>JANLTD010000553.1:0-1990 GCA_031362765.1 Acidobacteriota bacterium
AAAAATAGCCTGCGGTACTGCATAAAATATGCCAGTCGCCGGTCGAAGGTCTAAAAACGGCGATATCCGTATAATTATCACCATCAAAATTACCCTGTGCTGTGATGTCCCCTGAATTTCCAAATGAGGTTGAAGTGTAACTATTGTCAGTGCTTTTGAGAATCCACCAGGTATTGGTTGAAGGTCGAAACACAGCGCAATCCGCTTTGCTGTCGTTATCATAATTACCAACGACGGGTTTATCGCCGGAAGTACCGAATGAAACCGTCACGGTTTGTCCGTTGGAGCTTTTCTTGATCGTCCAGGTTCCGGCATTGAAAACCGCCGGATCTGTATATCCGTCGCCGTCAAAATCACCCGGCGCGATGATCGAAGAACCCGAGCCGATTGTTGTGGTCGTGTAGTTTCCCGATGAAGAGTTCTTGACTTTCCATTCCTGATTGGAAGCATGCCAGCGGGCAATATCGGCTTTCCCGTCATAGTCAAAATCATAGCGGACGCTGCCCGTCGGAAGCGTCAATAAAGTTAGATTGTTATTGGCGACGTTATTGTTTTCGGACACCGGATTTTCTGCCAAAGTAAGTTGATTTTCAAGCTGTTCCAAGCCTGCCGGAATTTTCGGACTACTGAAGTATTTTGAGATCGTTTCGCCGGAAAATGACAGAAAACTGCCAAATACGGAAGTCATTGAATTACTCAAAGATGAATTACCGGCAATATGAAAGTGGTCGGGCGGCGCGGAAATTGGAGCAGGTGCCGGAATCGGAAGATTGGATTGTGCCGATGTTTTCCAGACCGGGTTGAACAGAATGACCGGACTCAAAAGTGCTGTAATCAAAAATACGGCAACTGTCCGCATAATTGCGAAGGAAAATGCTTCTCGTTGTAATAATTGCCCGAAAAAGCGACGGCTTGATCTTAAACCGTCAACCATTGATCTAATTGTTTCTTTTTTCATCATTTCAACTCCAACTTTGTAAATGCCGAACGACCCGCTCTACTTGATTTAGAGGAACGAAATGAATTAGGATACGTCTGCTTGGGACTATCACTTGAACATTTTCGTTCCATTTGATGAACCAAATCGCTTGATTGATAATTAGCGTTATCAATCAGGCTTTTTCTTTGTGGTTCATCTTGTCAAAACCAATCTTCGATTTATAAAAGAACTATCTGACATTTGATCACCGGGTTTTCTGACCGCAAAACCCGACTGCAAAACGAAAAAGCCGATCATCTTTACTCAAAAGACAAACGGCTTTTCTTAAATTTCTTAATTTTAATTTCAACTGGCAGATCGTTGTCCGCAATTGGCACAAATCTACTTGTTGAACATCTCGCGGAAGTTTTACTAAAAAATCTCAAATTTTGGAAGCGACCGAACATACAGCCTCATTAACAGTCCGTTTTGCTTTTTCTCCTAATCAGAAACCGCAAATCCGTTATGACTCGTTAATTTAAGAAACTCGACACAAGAGTTTCTTCAACTCAAAAAAACGCTGCTCGTTAATCCCCTGTTGAACTCAAAAGTCTCTTTCTTTCTGAAAATGTTTCCGCGCAATCCCAACTCCACGCGGACGAAACATTTTCTTTTTATTTTCTTTAACCTCGGTTACTAAAGATAAGTAGCACAGAACATAAAAGAATGTCAATTTTTTTTTGAAAAGCTCTGGTAATGCAGGGTGTAATTAAAAGTGGGAGACAATTTTCGCCAAATTCAAAAACCCCTTAAAAACGGCCAAATTAAGGCTGGATATTGTGCTTGTAAAAATCTATCGACAACTTATAGCAGTCAAAACCAGCATCAAAAAGTAATCCCTCACTGAAAAGCTATTCTCACAGAAAACGAAAACTTTAAGACTGGAGCGCAAGGCATCCCCGGCATGCCATGAGCGTTGCTTCAACGCGAACAAGCCTTATTAAATTCGACGGTATAATGATCACAAACGCCGTTTTCGCGCCCTGCACTCATGGCAAGCCGGGGATGCCC
>JANLTD010000612.1:0-1670 GCA_031362765.1 Acidobacteriota bacterium
AAGATGAGCTACGCAATTATCAGAACAGGTGGAAAGCAGTTTGCGGTCGAGAGCGGCCAGACGCTTCGCGTGCCGACTATCAATGAAAAGGCCGGCGGCAAAGTCGCCATCGATGCCCTTCTCGTCGGCGAAGGCAAAGACGCCAAAGTCGGCGGCGGAGCCACGATCAACGCGAGCATTGTAAAGCACGGCAAGGCTGACAAAATCATCGTTTTTAAAAAGAAACGCCGCAAACAATACAAACGCAAACAGGGCCACAGGCAAGGCTTTACAGAAATTACGATAGAGAAAATATAATTGAAAATGGAGAATGGATAATTGAAAATTGAGGAGATCGGATAATTATCCATTCTCAATTATCAATTCTCAATTAAAGACAATGGCACATAAAAAAGGTGTAGGTTCATCCAGAAACGGCCGCGATTCAAATGCACAGCGGCTAGGTCTCAAGAAATTCGGCGGCGAGCACGTTCTCGGCGGCAACATCATCGCGCGTCAACGCGGAACAAAATGGAAGCCCGGCAACAACGTGGGCAAAGGCTCCGATGACACCCTATTCTCGCTGATCGAAGGCTTTATTAAATTCGAGAACAAAGGCCAGAAAGGCAAATTCATCAGTGTTTATGCCGACGGAGCACCCGAACTTGCTGCAAAGGCAGCATAGATTCAGACATTATCAATTTTAAGTAACACGAGTCTGACGGCTCGTGTTTTTTATTTGCCGAAATAGGTTAAAATGCAAACTGATGAAGCCTGGAGAAGAAATTATCGAACAAGGACTTGCCGACCTCGCTGAAGGAAAGGAAACGATCCCCGCCCTTTTAGTATCAATCGGAGCCACTCGTCTCCGTGAAGCAGGATTAGCAATTCCATTTTCCACGTTTCAATCGCCTGAGCAGCGTCTCTATTCACTTTTGAATGCAGAGGGTTCCGACGAAGCTCACTCGCGCTATAACGCATTGATTCGCAGGCTTGTAAGCTTTGAACGTGCCCTCGAATGCGGGATTTAACAAACAAAAATAACATCGAAGAATTAATGCGGTTTTTCGGACGCAGGGTCCGACACGAAGTTCGCGTGTATTTTACGGGCGGCACAACGGCGGTTCTAATGGGTTGGCGAGCGTCAACATTCGATGTTGATCTGCGGTTCGAACCGGAATTGGACGATTTTTTCCGGGCAATTCCTGAGGTCAAAGAAAAGCTGCACATAAATATCGAGTTGGCGGCTCCCTCCGACTTCATTCCGTCACTTCCGAATTGGCAAGAGCGCTGCAAGTATATTGGGCGCGAAGGCAAGGTCAGCTATTTTCATTACGACCCTTATAGTCAGGCATTGTCTAAGATCGAGCGCCACCACGAAAAGGACATTCTCGATGTGAAAGCGATGTATGATTCTGGTTTGATCGAGAAAGAAAAACTACTTAGTTTGTTTCATGAAATTGAGCCGCAGCTTTACCGCTTCCCGGCGATTGATCCCAAATCGTTTGCCGAGAAAGTAAGACGCTTTTGCTCTAGCGAATAATGAAATTATGAAACCCGCGTTCGAGCGAAAATCTTAAAAATGTTCCGACGCAAGAGTATTTTTAATTTTTTTTCGGCATGATTTACACACCTCGTTCCGAATCGCAATCCCTACTCAAATTTTGTAACTTGTGCCGCGAAAATACTTG
>JANLTD010000711.1:0-5074 GCA_031362765.1 Acidobacteriota bacterium
CCGCGCCGTTTGAGCATTTCGCCGTCCGCCAGATAATCTGAATAGCCTGCGCCGCCGCCCGAAAAATATGAATCGTCGTAGATTTCCGAGACGCGCGCCTCGTCCGCCGCAATTTCCGCAAAACGATGTGCGCATCGCACACAATCGCGCACCGCAAAGCCTTTTGCCGCAAAGACAAATTTTGATTCGGATTGGCACAAAGGACAGAGCATAGTTGTTGTTTTTAGTTTTTAGTCTTTGGTTTTTCGCCTTTTACATAAGACTAAAATTTGAATCAGAAGTTGAAAAAATAACCGACCGAACGGCTGAGCTGCGTATCTTTATCTGTTTTCTGCCCATAAAAGCAATCAATAAGACTAAAAACCAAAAACTAAAAACTAATAGCAAATACAAAAAACTCGTCGCATTCCGCAACAAGCTTAAAGTCTTGTTTGAGTTCCGAGGCAAAATCCGGCTTTTGCGCGACGATCGTTTTTTGCGCGACAAAATACGTTGCGCCCCGCGCCGCAAATTCACGCACTTTCTTGACGGATTGTTCTTCGGTGCAAATATTAAAACCTTTCCGTTCAAGCCAGTAGAACATAAACGACGCATTGTAAGCGACCATATAGCCGTCGGGGTCAACGCAATGACTTCCCGACACCAATATTAAACCTTCTTTCGGCATCGCGGGCTTTAATTTTGGTACACACGCAAAACTTTCGTCTTTGACGCGATTTTGCAAAAAATTGGCACGAATCTGCCGGGCTTCAAGCGCGAAGGTCGCCAAGATCGCAAAGCCGACCGCACCAACCAGAATGCTTTTCTTTAACTTTTCAGACGCCCCAAAATCACCGAAAAAGTTGAAAAGACTCGCGAAAATTTCGGAAAATTTGCCGACTCCGAAACCGAATATCAAAACGGCCGGCGGAATACTGAATATATGATAATAACTCGCCCAATCGTCGGCGGTCGTCCGCGCCGCAATTAGGTATAAAACGAAAATCGAAGCGAGCCACAAAAGCGAAAGTCTGACGATTTGAGCCTCAAATCCCTTGAAAACCGCGAATGCCCCGACCGCCAGACCGAAATAAACCCAAACGACCGAAAACTCGGAGAACAAAATGCCTTTGATGAAATAAGAATTGGTAAAAAAATCCGCGCCGATCCAGTGATATTCGTTCGATACGCCGAGCGAATTGCCGTAATTTTTCCAGAGACTTTTCGCGTGCAGATACCAAAGCAAAGCGGGCACCAGACTGATTGCGCCAAAAAGCCAGATCTTGCTTTGTTTGAAAACGGCGAAACCATATTCTTGCAGTAAAAGAACGCCGAAAAATAAACCGAAATGCGCGGCGGTCGCTTTTGATAAAAGCGTTAAGGACGTGGCTATCGCGGCCAACCAAAGATCTTTATTCTGATCGGTTTTCAGCCATTTTAGAAAGAAATAGACGCTTGCGGTATAGCATAAGATCATCAGGCCTTCGGGCTGGATCGAGGTCGAAAATTCGACGATCAACGGATTAAACGTGAAAAAGGCAAATGCGAAAAGAAGGCTCAGGTCGTCCAAATATTGACGCGCTAATTTGTAAAAAAATAAAAGCGTGCCGAGCGAGAACAGAAAGGCCAAAACGCGTCCGAAATACTCCTGAACGCCGAAGATCTTATAAGTTATCGCGATCAGGTAAGGATAAAGCGGAAACTCCATCTCGGCGTAGCCGGGCGTCGTGCCGCGCCAATCAATTCGCGGATAAAGCGGATTCATTGATTCGGTCGCGTAATTTCGCGCAACCGCGCCAAGATCGCATTCGCGCCACGAAGCGCGGTCAATCGGACGCAGCACATCAGCAAAGCGGATTCCCGCTCCGGCAACGAAGATAAAAATCAATGCAATCCGGATCTTACTCATCAAAAATGAACGTAATTGTTTAGGTCTTTGGTCTTTGGTCTTTGGTTTTTAGTTCTTTTGAAAGAAATTATAGTTTGGCTTTGAATTTCTTACCGAACCGCTTTTTTTACAGAAATTTTGATTTAAGATCATTAAGGTTACGTTGAATAAAACCAAAGACCAAAACCCAAAAACCAAAGACCTAAACAGTTACAAATGAACTAACTTCGGTAAATAGATCACCAAACCCGCCGTCAAAATCCACAGCAAAAGATTCAAAAGGGTCGGTCGGTCGCGAAAAAGAAGCTGCACCGGATCGCCGCCGGTTTTGCGTTCGTGGATCAGAAACAGATAACGGAAAATGCCGTACACGACAAACGGGATCGTCAAAAGCATCGCCCTTGAACCGACTCTTTGGACAGTTTCATCAGCCCGCGTGTATAGCGCGTAAGTCAGAACGGCCGCGCCGGCGCAGATGTTCATTATCGAATCGAGAAATGAAAGCGAATAATCCGACAAACTGCGCCGGTGATTTTCCGCCGATTCTTCGAGCAAAACCAATTCGTGCCGCCGTTTGCCGAAACCGACGAGAAGGGCGACCATCGAAGTACAGAGCACGAGCCATTCGGAAATTTCGACGCCAATGATGACCGCGCCCGAAATCGCCCGCAGAACAAAACCGCTCGCGATCAGAATGACATCCAAAATCACGATGTCTTTTAATTTCAGCGAATATGCCAGACAAGTCAGCAGATAGATTCCGATGATCAGCGCGAAACCGTGATTTAGTAGCAACGCGCCCAAGGCTGCAACTGCAAAGAGCAAAACCATTACAAAACGCGCCAGACCAACGTTCAACACACCCGAAGCCAGCGGACGATTTCTTTTAACGGGATGTTGACGATCTTCTTTGAGGTCGCAAAGATCATTGAAAAGATAGACGCCGCTGCTCGCCGAGCAAAAAATCGCAAAACCTAAAAAGCTGTTCCAAATATTGTGCGGATCGGTCAGCGAACGCGAAAAGATCAAACCCGTAAAAACGAGCAGATTTTTTGTCCATTCCTGCGGACGCAGTTCGACCATCAAACCGCGCACGGTCCGGCTCAGAGTAATTATTTCTTTTGGCTGAACAATCTCAACCGATTTCATATTTAACACCAGAGTTCCAAGTTCCAAGTTTCATGGGCCAAGTTTCAAGTTTCAAGTCGAAGAACAAATTTAACCTGGAACCTGGAACTTGGAACTTGGAACTTCTTTAACCGGCAGATTCCGCTTTGCCGCTTCTTGCGCGTGTTTCTGCATATTCAAGATAGAAAACGATTTACCGAAGTATTCCAGAATCTCGCCAACAAATTCCAGTTTCTTTTCAACCGGCAGATTCATCGCCGGAAAAAACTTCAGTTCGGGCGCGTCGTCACCCGACAGAAAATCGAGCGGATGAAGCAGTAAACTTAATTGCGTTCCCGTTAATTTACACATTTCGACCGCCGTTTTCCAGTACGTCTTTGCTAAGCTCCGGGAAAATGTCGAAAGATAGATCAGATAACTCGCGTGAATCGGCGTTTTGAACATCGGCAGCGTCGTGACCGGAATTTCAATCAAAGATTTTTCGCCGATCTGCCAGCGATACGGCTTTAACGATTGAAAACCGTCGGAAAACTTGCCAAATAATTTTTTTCGTTTTTCTTTTTCCTCTTCGCTCATTTCGGGCGATTTGAAAAAATAATAAGCGCGGGCGAGCGGCGCGATGTAGGTCGGCAAGGTCGAGCAATCGTATTCGTAATCGCGCGTCGCGAGAACTTCTAAAACCGTTGGACTGAGCGAATAACCCGGACCGCGAAAACCTTTCGGGATTTTTCCCGTCGCTTTTTCCAATGCTTGTTCAGTCTTTTCAAATTCTTCGGTCAATTCCTGTTTTGAATAAAGATGCAGCCACGGTTCGTGACGAAACGAATGATTGCCGATCTCGTGTCCGGCCGCCGCAATTTGTCCGATTGATTCCGCGTTTTTCTCTAAATCCGCATCTTGCCCGACGATAAAAAACGTGATCTCCAAATCTCTCTCTTTCAAGAATTTCAAAACACGCGGCACGCAAACGTCGAGATAAGACGGAAAAGTTTCCCAACCCGCATCGCCGTGCGTTTTCATATACGACCATTTATTGTCGAGGTCTAAAGATAGACTTGCGATCATAATTAAAAATTAAAAATTAAAAATGCAAAAATCATTTCTTTGCAGAAACAATTATTGCAGCTAAAATCTCCTTTATTTCTTCGGACTCTTTTTTGATTTCTGCAATGTTTTCAGTTTTTACTATTTCACTTGCTTCAATTAGACGCAACCAATAATTGGTTTCTCGCGCTTCTTTCAAAGCAATCGACACTTTACTGATAAAATCGGCTTTACTTTGACCCGCTTGCGCTTCCTCTAGATTTGCACCAATCGAAGTTCCCGAACGCAAAAGTTGTTTTGCTAATACATTTTTGTCCAATTCATATTTTTTGTTTAAAAATTGACACAGTTTAAGGACTCTCAACGCAAAATCAAAGGTTCTTTGAGTAATATCGTTCATCTTAAAATCTTCTCCTTTTGCATTTTTAATTTTTAATTTTTAATTCGCGGAAGGTCTTTTCCGCGAGTTGAATCGTTTCGTTGACGTTCAGCGTTCCGTTCGTAATTTGCGCTGAATTAACTATAAAGACGTTTTCGAGCGAGGTTTCCACTTTCGGAACGTTTGACGAATAATTCAGGTTCGGTAGCGGAAAAACTCGTCGCACACGCGAGATTTTGAATTCAACCACATCTTCGCGTTTGAAATGCGGATACATTTTTTCTAAAGCCGATAGAGATATCGCTTCGATCTCGGCGTCCGTTTTATCAAACAGTTCATCGTCGGGCGCAACATATTTTGGCAGATAAACAAGCGCTTTGCCGCCGAATTCACGCTTATCAACGAGCGCGCTCATTTCGATAATTCCCGTAAAAGGCGTTTCGTCCGTGATGTTCGTGACGTAAAAGTTTGAAAGCGAATGTTTCATCAGCACCGACGCGCAGACGATGCCTTGATATTTGATGTTTTCGAGTTTCGCTTTTTCTTCGTCAGATAATTGCGGCACGATTTTGGCGGCGATATTTGACGGACAAGTTAGAATTACCTGATTGAATTGGTCTTTTGTTTCTGTCGCTGAAAGCGACAAATTTAATAGC
>JANLTD010000641.1:0-2398 GCA_031362765.1 Acidobacteriota bacterium
TTGGGATGCTCTAATCGCCCATTGGACCCATAGAGCGCCATTTACCGCCGATAAACGCAAAAACCAGATAATTGTCTTTCGTGACACGTCCGGGTTTGCCGTCGTAATTGTAATTTTTCACGCCCTGTTTGACGGATTTCTGCAATTCCGCCCACGAAACCGAGGGTAGCCATTGATCGCGCGTCTCACCGCCGCCGCCCGAAAAGAAATCTCTTTCGGATGCCATCAGACTTTTCAAATTAGTACGGTTTCTTTTGGTGACCGCCGCGCTAAAGTTAGTCCAAAAAGCACCCCAACTTCGGTTGGCGGTTGACGTTTGGGCAAATGCTGAGACCGGAATCAGCAAACAAAAAGCTAAAATCACAATGCGTATTTTTTTCATAATTATTTCCTCTGATAAATGTCTTTTCCTTTCGGGAAAAGTTATTGCTAAATGCAGTTATCTCAAACCGTGTTATTATTTTGGAGGCTCAAACAAATCTGTTAAACCCTTTGGTTGATGCTTCGCCGACATTCTTCGGCTCCGCACGAACACGGCAAATCCGCGCCGGCATTGCCAAGGTTGTAATCGAGCGTCAATTCTTCGCCCGCCGTGATGCGCCGGTTGCTGACAAAATGTATCCGTCCGCGAGCAATTCGCGTGACGAGATTCGGATGACAACTGTGATTGATAAATTCCGCGCCGCTGCCGCCGATCGCGCCGTCAATCGCCCACTTTTGATTGAGCCGGAAAATATACAAATGCTGACGGACGCGGCGGCGCCAAACTTCTTCGACATCAATAATTTGCCCCGTGTATTCAATCACACGGCGGCGGGCGGGAATCTTTTCCGCCGCGAAAATTCCCCAGCGATGAATCGGCGACCGATCATACTTTAGGTCAAAAAAACAAAAACGCAAATCGAGTTTCGGCTGAGTTTCAGAACTGCCGGGCAAAACAACCTCGCGGACAAACGCCGTCAATTCGGAGTTATTAATGATGTTGTTCTCAAAAACTTTTGTATTTTCCATAAAACTCAATAATTCGGGTGTTCAGAGTAACGCCTTTAGGCGTGAAATCGCCGCGCTTCGCTAGCGATTTCTCACGGCTGAAGCCGTTACTCTGAACCACAGCTAATTACTGTCATCGTTAGTTCCGGCATACAGTTAGCGTTTGATTCCGCCGCCGTCAATTGATTTTTTGACGTAAATACCGGAAACGCTTCCGTATTTGACATAAACACCAGAAACGCTTCCGCCGTTAATTGATTTGTTCATCTTTGACGGATCCATCGACGCCTTAGACGAGATGAAATTTGGCGCGACGATCGGCGCGGAATATGGCAGCGGGTCAAATCTTTTCAGTTCGCTGAATGTATTTCCGCCGGATTCGACACGGCTGTTTGACGCGCCGAAATGGACTTTCTGAAAACGATTGATGGCTTCGGTTGTCATGACACCGGCAAATCCGTCAATCTTCAGTTCTTTGGTCGGTCCGCCCTGCGAAACCGGCACACAGTTTAGTAAATACTGCACTGTTGCCACGTCTGCGGGAATATTTGTGCCGCCCGCGCCGACTGTTTCTTTGATATTTTTTAAGCTCATAATTTTTCCTTTTCGAGGATTCAAAATTTTCCTCTGTGCATTACGCGCAAATCCGAAGCGTTTCGGCTCAAAGCGTTTTATTGAAGTGCATTTCCGCCACCGTTTTCTCGTTGACTTCAACAAAGCACAATCATCCAAAGACATCGCTTCGGATGATTGCGCTGGAAAAATCCTATTGGTCAAGAAGTGTGACGCTTTCGGTCAATTGATACATTCTGATTCCAACCCTGCCACAACTGCTTTTCATTCTGATTGTGGAAATCTCTCGTCCCATATTTGGGGCAAAGAAGATTTGCCATTTAGCTGAGGTGGCATTGGTATAATTAGGTATTACCGATACTGAGGTCATATATTTCTCTTGGATAATTTCAAACTTGTCAACATTTGTCCCAAGAATATTCAGTTGGTAGCCGTTGCCGCCATTGCTGCCGGGATGAACTTCTTTGACCGATTGACCGGAAGCGACAAAATAGATTTGGCTAACCGTTGAAGTGCATCGCGGCGTTGGATATGGTCTTGGCAGCGGTGTTCCATATTGCGCCGCTGCGTTGAGTGCAATTAGGGTCATTAGAATAAATAACCCGGTAATAGTTTTTAATGATTTCATAATATTATCTCCTTATAATTAAATAGAAAAAATCTTGCACATCGGCAAAATTTATTTCTGCACATTACGCGCAAAGCAAATCGAAATCGGCTCAAACTTTTATTTTTCTTGTTTTCCTTGCCCGTTGGCGTTACAATGTGGCTGATAAGTCTTGTAAATTTGACCTGTAAATGAGCGAAGTAACCAAATTGCTTGATGAATATGCCC
>JANLTD010000645.1:0-4559 GCA_031362765.1 Acidobacteriota bacterium
ATAAAATTGACCACGCCGGCAATCGCGCCTGCGCCGTAAAAAGTTGACGAAGAACCTTTGATAATTTCGACCTGTTTCAAATCAAGCGGCGGAATGTCCAAAAGGCTTAAACTGCCTGAAAAGCCGCCAAACGCGGGAAAACCATCTTTTAAGATTTGCGTGTATCTGCCGTCGAGCCCCTGAATCCGGATGCTTTGTGTGTATGAAGTGGCCGATGTTTGCTGAACTTTGATTCCCGTGCTTTCACTCAGGATCATTGAAACATTTGCCGCTCGCATACTGGTTTTTTCATCAACTTCTTCTTCGTCAATGGCTTCGACCCGCGTCGGTTCATCGTCAATTTCCCGACCGGTGCGGGTTGTCGAGACGACAACGCCAACCTCATTGGCTTTTAGAAAAATAACTTTTTCGCTTTGGTCGGCGAGTGGAAAGGTGAATTTTATTTGTTGGATCTCAAAGCCATCGGCAAATATCTCAATTATCTGTTCGCCGTCCGGAATATTGGACAATTCGGCTTTTCCGCCGGTATCGGTCGCCCCGGAAATTTCGGTATTGATGACCGAAACCTTTGCGCCGACAACGGCTTCTTTGGTTTCTTCGTTTTGAATTATCGCTTTGAAAGTATTTTGTGCAAATGAAATTTGCGCCGTCAGTAAAACGGCAAACAATAAAATAACTTGTTTCATAAGTGCTTGTAACCTTAACAATTTCCTGTTGAAATAGAATGAAAAGTGCGCTGTTTTCAAACTGAAAACGCGAGCTAAAAGTCAGCTAAATTTTTCGGGATATTGTTAAATCCGCAGCACTGGAAGTCGGTTTAATGGCGGACTGCCGAAAACAAAAACCTGACCCGGCAAAGGTTGGATGACCAGATCAATTTTTGGCTTAAAAACAAAGACTTGTCGCCAAGATGCGATCGTGAATGAGAAGGAATCAATTGAAATGCGTTCCGCCGTTATGGATTTCGGCGTATCGGTAATCGGGCAATCGTTTGAACCCGGCTCATGATTGCCGACGGAAAAACCGGAAAGTTTTGAGGATTCTTCGTCACAGGCTGAATCGCCGCAAATCAAGACACAAGCCGCGAAAGTCCATAAAAAACTTATGGACAGAAGCGCGGCAACAGTCTGTTTGAGCAGTATTCGATTCATTCCTACAAATATTATACAAAAATACTTTGCTTGATGCGATTCGCCGGGCCGATAAATGTTTGCTGTTGCTCCGGCGATTATGTGATAACAAACAAGTCCGCGCATCGCCGCTTTACATTCGCATTCACCAAGTTTTTCGCCGTTTTGGACATCAAACCGAACGTCATAAACATTCGAGTTATTTGCCGAATAAACGACATCCAAGCGGTCTTTGATAAACCGCACTTTCGGTTTAAGCTGACAGCATCTTTCGATTGCCGCCAGCGTGTTTTCTGTTGTTAATTTAATCATTTTGAATCCTTCCTTTGATTTAATTTGTTAATTATATTCTATAAAACTTTATAGAATAAGGTAAGTTAAAACTATAAGCCTTTGAAGTTTTTAGGGAAATGATTTATGATTCTTTTGCAATGAATTTATTGACTATAAAAGAAGCATCGGAAAAACTAAATGTTGGTGTTCAAAGAGTGCATCAGCTAATCAAACAAGGCACTTTGAAGGCTCAAAAAGTTGGCAGTTATTATGTTATTGAGGAAAACCAACTTATCAACATCCAGACATATGTAAGGCAGGCAGACCAAAGAAAAAAGATAGCGATAACGGTCAAACAAAAGGTATTGAAAAGCCATTCAAAACCATTTTTGACGTTGTTCCCGAATTAGCGGGAAAACACGACAACTTGCCCGTCGATTTATCCACTAATAAAAAACACTTGGAAGGGCTCGGACGTGGTTAGGCAAATAATCGCTGATACGGGCGTTATCGTGGCTTATTTAAGTAAAAAAGACCAATGGCGGACGTGGACGCATCAACAAATGCAAAACCTACCTGTTCCGTTTTTAACTTGCGAGGCTGTCATTACCGAAGCCTGTCATTTAATCCAAGAAAGACCTGACGGCAAACAAGATGTTTTGAGATTGGTTTCAAGCGGTGTCTTGCAAATTGAATTTTCTTTACAAGCCGAGATCGAATCCATTGAAACATTAATGAAAAAATATAGAGATGTGCCGATGGATTTCGCCGATGCTTGCCTTGTCCGAATAAGCGAACTAATTGATAATGCTCTTATTTTCACGGTTGACAGCGATTTTCGGATTTACCGCAAAAACGGCAAAAAAGAGATTTCGCTAATTATTCCAGACAAAGTATAAAACCTCCCCACAGGGGTATTTTTGAGGATTTTTGAAATTGCTTGAAGTGCCGATGTTTATTGGCTTCGGCACTATATTAAGAAATACCAATGAAAGAAAAGTATATCCAAAGTTTAGGCATCTTTTTAACGCTTCTGTACAGCTTTTTTATTATTTGGCTGTATTGGGCGGCGCCGAAAAATCTTGCGGAAGTTTCCGTCAAAGCCAAAGAAACGATCGAAAATACGGCAACGCAGGGGCAAATCATCATCGGAACTTACGAGGTTGATGCCGCGCTTTTTAGCGACGGACTGAAATCTTTTCGCGTCGATAATTTTGTCGCGGCGCGTGATGCTTTCTTGCGTGCCGATCCCGAACGGCGCGATGCCAAAACGCAATTTTATATTGCTTACAGCTATTACCGGCAAGGTTTCGGCAAACTCTACAGCGACGACGAACTTTTCAAAAAAGGTTTGGAAGAAGCGGTCCGCGTGACGGCGGTCGATAAGAACTTTAAATCGGACGACGCCGATTTGAAAATGAAAACGCCGGCCGAACTAAAAAACGAATTTGAAGAAGGTTTGCGTCTGACGGCGGAAGATTTTAATCCTTTTAAGCTGACACGGGAGCGGAAATGAAGACAGAAGAGGAGAAAGGGAGAAAAGGAGAAGAGGAGAAACGGAGAAGAGGAGAAGAGGAGATTGATTTTCTGTCAGTCGTTGACGGCGAATTGGTTGAAGTTTCGCCCGCTGAAATTGATTTGGCGGACGAAGAACAAACGAAAATCTCGCCGCGAATCAAAAACCAAAGACCAAAAACCAAAGACCAAAAGCCAAACGCACAACCTGCGATCCGCAATTATCTGTTTTTACCATTTATTTTTCTTACCGTCACGCTGCTTGGCGGTTGGCGGCTGTCGTCGCCCGATAATGCGTTTATTTTCTGGCGGCCGGCGCTATTTTGTTTGATCTCGGCGGCGATTCTGATGGTTTTGTTTTTTCGCGCTCGCTTGATCTCGGTCGAAGGCTGGTTTTCTGAAGATTTTCCGACGCTTAAAAATATCGCCAACGGCGCGGTCTTGGTGACGCTGTTTGCGGCTTCGGCGCAGGTTTTCAATGCATTGTTGCCCGAACAAGGCTTGCCGTTCTGGGTTTTTGCGTTCTGTTTTTTCTGGACGCTCTGGAACAACCTTTTCGCCGATTTCGACACACAAAAACTGCTTCGGAGTCTTGGCGCGTTGTTCGGTCTGGCGTTTGTCGTCAAGTATCTGATTCTCGCAAATCTGAGTGCGCCGGTTTCGGAAAGCTGGCTGCAAGGTATCTTTCAAAATCCGACCAAAGAAGCGATGACATGGCTTTTGGATCTGCCGCGTTTTTCCGGCGGAACAGGTTACATTCAATTTTTCACGGTGATATTTTATCTGCTCGGACTTTTCTTACTTCCCAATTCTTCCAAAACGAAAGATTAACTTTTCGCGGGTTATTTTTCATAAAGCTCTTTTGAAAGATGTGCGGAAAAATACGCACTCGAGAATAAATCCGCGTGATTTTTCCGTCTTCAATTTTCACAAGCGGCCAAAACCATTTTCATCATTTTCTACAAACTCTTTGTTTTTAATAATTAACAAATTAAAAAGAGCGCGGAGCGGTAATTGTATTACCTGTCTGTTTTTTAGGCGAATAAAAAATTTATAAATCTTGAAATTTAATCTGATTATGATCGAAATCATATATTATCTTTCAACTCGAAATTATTCTGCAACCGGTGAACTTTATGAAAACGATCGAATTAATCGCCGATTTTGAACTCGGCGAACAAACGGCTTTTACGAAAGACAAGCAAGTTCGTGAGATTTACAACGGCGCACGGCGGCGGATGATCGAGGTCAAATTACGCGACAACGCGGTTTTGACAAAGCATAAATCTCCCGAACCGATCAGCGTTTTATGTCTTTCGGGCAAAGGAACGTTTACGGCGGGCGAAGATCTCGAAGACAAATTGGATCTCTCCGCCGGAGTTCTATTGACGCTCGAAGGCGGTATTGAACACGAGGTGACCGCCGCGCCGGACATTCATTTATTGGTCACAAAATTTAAGGAGATTTAGAAAGGTTTTAATCAAGGAACACAAGTATGAAAAAACTTTGGATAATTTTAATTGCGGTATTTGTCTTTTCGTTTGCGATTCTGGGCTGGGTCGGGACGGAAATTTTTCGCCTCGCACCGCCGATTCCGGCGCAGGTCGTGACGACTGACGGCAAAATATTGATCGGCGACGG
>JANLTD010000684.1:0-1580 GCA_031362765.1 Acidobacteriota bacterium
ATGCATCGTGAATTGGTGGAGGTGCGCCATTGGATTTCAGAAAGGCGGTTTTTGCACGCCCTGAACTATTGTATGGTGTTGCCCGGCCCCGAAGCACAACAGCTTGCCACTTATATCGGTTGGCGGCTTCACGGAATAAAAGGCGGCATCGTCGCGGGCGCGTTTTTCGTTATTCCTTCAATCTTTTTGCTTCTAATTTTGTCTTATATTTATGCGGCTTACGGACATGTTGCGCAGGTTTCGGCGGTTTTGGACGGCTTCAAAGCGGTCGTCGTCGCGATCGTTATCGAAGCGGTTTTGAAGATCGCCAAAAAGGCTTTCAAAAGCTATTGGCACGTTGTCATCGCAATTTTAGCGTTTGCGGCAATTTATTTTTTTCACGTTCCGTTTCCGCTGATTGTTTTGGTCGCGGCGATTTTAGGAATCGTTTTGTTGAAATCAAAAACCACAAATTCCGATGAACAAACCGAAGACCAAAAACCAAACACCAAACACCGACTCTTAAAAATCATTTCCGCTTTTGCGCTTCTGTGGCTCGTGCCTTTTCTCGCTGTCAGTTTTGTCTACGGGTTTGAAAATGTTGCTACGAAAACTTATCTTTTTTTCACGCAAGCCGCGTTTGTCACGTTCGGCGGCGCATACACTGTCCTCGCTTACGTCAATCAAGCCGTGGTCTCAGCGGGCTGGATTACTGCGGTACAATCGGTTGACGGTTTGGCTCTTGCCGAAACAACGCCCGGCCCGCTGATCATGGTTTTGCAGTTCGTCGGGTTTATGACCGGCTGGAACAACGCCGGCGCATATAATCAAACTCTTTTCGCGACGCTCTGCGCTTTGCTGACTACGTATGTGACCTTTCTACCGTCTTTTTTGTTTATCTTCGTCGGCGCGCCGTACATCGAGCGGCTGCGTCACAATCAAAATCTCACGTCCGCGCTTTCCGGCGTGACGGCTTCGGTCGTCGGCGTGATCTTAAATCTTGCGCTGATGTTTGGCGCAACCGTGATTTTCCCGGAGCTTCAAACCAATTATTTCGCACTTGTTTTAGCCATCTTATCATTCGCGGCGCTTTATTTTTTCAAAGCAGATGTCTTATTGGTTGTAATTGCCGGCGGCCTCTGCGGATTAGCGAAATATTTCTTCTTCGGTTAAATTCTTTCTTTATGAAAAAAGCATTAGTCACAAACAAAGGCGCCAAGCGTATCCGCAACGGGCATTTATGGATCTATAAAAGCGACGTTCAGAAAATAGAAGCTGACGGCGGCGACACGGTTTCAGTGTTCGACGAAGCCAAAAATTTTATCGGTCAGGCTTTTTACAGCGATTCGTCGGAAATAGCGCTGCGAATCTTTACAACGAAAGACGAACCCGTTGACAAAGAATTTTGGCGCAAGAAAATGAGAAATGCGGCAAAATTAAGACCGGAACCAAAAACCAAAGACCAAAAACCAAAAACCAACGCAAAGCGTTTGATTTATTCCGAAGGCGATCTTATACCATCTTTGATCGTTGATGATTACAATGGAATTTTAGTGATCCAAACGCTTTCCCAAGGCACTGACAAGCTCAAGGAAACCTTT
>JANLTD010000720.1:0-5477 GCA_031362765.1 Acidobacteriota bacterium
GTTGCCCGCCGCCCAAACTGAGCGGTCCGAGTTGCGGCGTCGCCGTGGTGATGTCGCTGCCCGGAATGGGCATGAACACGCCGTTGAAGTTGTCGCTCAGATTGAAGCCGAGCGTCTGGACCGTCGCCGCTCCTCCGTTGGCGAGCACGCCGATTCTCAGATTGTTCGGAGAATTTCCGGCGATGATGGAGTTGCGCAATGTAGTTGTCGAAGTACTGCCCGGCACGACTTGGGTGAAGGTCGAAACACCGCCGGCATTTGTGCCTGTATTGTTTATGATCGTGCTGTTGACCACCTCCAAACGGCTGTCATCGTTGCCGTTTCCGTTTATATTGTGGATGCCGCCGGCACCGTTTCCGCCAGCTCGGTTGCCGCTAATGGTGCTATTGACGACGCGTAAAGTACGTCCGCCGCTTCCCTGGAAAAAGATTCCACCGCCGCTTAGGGTCGCCGTGTTGCCGCTAAAGGTACAGTTCGTAAAGAACCCGCCCGCCGAGATCAGGGCGACACCGCCGCCACTGACATTGCCTGCCGTGTTGCCCGTCACGTGAACGCCTGTAAGAATTAGTGTGCTTTGGGTCTGTATGCCGCCGCCAAAATCACCGATTCCACCGGGCGTCGATCGTCCACCAGTAATGGTCATTCCGCTGACTGCGACTCCGTTCGTGATGCCGGACGCAATGGTGAAGATGCGAAAGTCCGGCGCATTGTAATCGCGCCGCACGGTCAGCAGGGTCGCGCCCGTACCTTGAATCGTGATGCTGCGCGTGATGTCGGGCAAAACGGTCAGCAGATTGATGGTCCGCGGTGTGTTGAACAGCGACGAGAAATTTATCAAATCGCCGTTTTGCGCCGCCGCCAACGCTTCCCGCAAAGAGCAATCTACGCCGGAGTTGCAAACGCCGTTCGTGTCGGCGGTTTTCGTAACCGTAAAAAGCTGCGGCACGGTGAACGTCAAAGTCCAGCCGCCCGAAATACTGCCTACGTCTTGCCCCGCATCGTCAACAACGTAAAGATTCCAGATACCGTTCGGATTAGTCCCGCTAAAAACGAATAGATCCGCTGCCGAGTCCGTCAACGCGCCGGGACCGGGCGCGGGAAATGTGTCGGTGAAAATGTTACTACCGTTTTGGTAGTTCGCCGGACGAAACGTGCCGGTGGCTGGTGCGGTCGCGTCCGGTATCGGCGTGGTTGCCGTCTGTGCAAAGGTCAAAGTCTGATTCGTTACGCCCGGATTACCGCCGCCTGCGTCCGACATCAAAATCGCCCTCTGCCCTTGCGGACCAACCAAAATGATGTCCACATCGTCGGGAAAAGTGTGCGAAAAGTTGTTCAGCCTGACTTCTACCCGCGTGAACGAACTAACGCCGCTGACGGTGATGTTTGAAGGATACACCGAAGCATTCCCGTTGTCGTTAATGGTAATCGCCGCCGTATTCTGAAAAGTCTGCACCGTCGCATCCTGCGCCGATGTTTGAACCGCAAACAAAACCGATATAAAAATAACCGAAACAATCAAATTTCTCTTCAACATAATTTTTCTTCTCTAAGTTCAGAGTAACGGCTTCAGCCGTGAGAAACCGCGAACGATAGTTGTGCGGTTTCAGTCGTTGGCAAACTCGAATGTTAATCAAACGCAAAAACCGCTTTGCTTTGCTCGCGGTTTCACGCCTCAAGGCGTAACTCTGAACAATGTTTCCAATTCAAACAAATTTCGTTTCAAAACAAACCCGCACGCGCCTGTCGCGAACGATTCCTGGCGTAATTCTTCGCTGTCAAAGTTCGTCACCGGACAGATGTTTGCCGTCGGAAATTCGGCGATGATTCGGCGCGACGCGGCAATGCCGTTCATTTCCGCTAAAATCAGCCATCATCCGCCGCATCCCGGCGGTATCTTCGACAATTAAGACTTTCAATAAAAAAAAGTATATCGCAGATCGAATGATACGGATATTGCGGTTTCCAAGTATTTTTTATGAGAAAGCGCTGTTACGGGAATTAAAGTCAATAAATTATTCGCGTCAATTCGCGGGCAAATCTTCTTGATTTTCATAACCGACAAATTGGGGTTAAAATAAAATTTATGAAAATTTACCTTTTGTGCTTTTTGTGTCTTTTAGCGGCGATTTCCGTTTTTGGTCAACAACCAACGCCAACTCCAACGCCGATTCTTTATTCGGAAAAAACGTTGGCTGATTTGGAGAGAATTCAACAGTTGGCATTGCAGAGCGATTATGCCTACAAGCAAACCGCGTATCTTTGCAACAATATCGGAGCGCGTCTGACCGGTTCAAAACAAGCCGGACGCGCTGTGCAGTATGTCGCCGAAGAGTTGCGAAAACTCGGTCTTGATGTGAAATTACAAAAATTGGACGTTCCGCATTGGGTTCGCGGCGAAGAACGCGGCGAACTCGTTGAATTTGCGGGAATGGCTGAAGGTACGACACAGAAAATTGTCTTAACCGCGCTCGGCGGAAGTGTTGCGACTGATGTTAACGGATTGTTTGCCGAAGTCATTGTCGTCAATAATTATGATGAATTAAACGCGCTTGGCAGAGAAAAAGTGGAAGGAAAAATCGTGCTTTTTAACGTCAAATTTGATAAAACTTTGGCTGAACTCAATCAAGCAGGCGCGGCTTACGGACAAGTTGCGGCATATCGCGGCGGCGGCGCGATTGCGGCGGCAAGGCTTGGCGCAGTCGCGGTTTTGGTGCGCTCGGCGGGTGGTTCGCAAAATCGTGTCGTGCATACGGGCGCGATGCGATATGCTGACGGTGTAATGAAAATTCCGGCGGCGGCAGTTTCGTATGAAGATGCAGAATTGATGGCTTATCTCGCCAAGGCCGGAAAAGTCAAAATGAAATTGACGCTCACGCCGCAAACCTTGCCGAACACGACAAGTTACAACGTCATTGCAGATTTGAAGGGAAGCGAAAAACCGGAAGAAATCGTCGTTGTCGGCGGACATCTCGATTCGTGGGATCTCGGAACCGGCGCGCTCGATGATGCCGTCGGCGTGGCGATGGCGATGCAAATTCCATATCTTTTGAAACAATTAAAATTGAAGCCGAAACGCACGATTCGCGTCGTCGCGTTTATGAACGAAGAAAACGGCTTTGTCGGCGCCACAACTTACGCCAACGAAGCGAATATCGAAAAGCATTTTGCGGCAATCGAGGCCGATTTGGGGGCAAGCCATCCGCTCGGTTTCATCTTCGCCGGAAAACGCGAGGCATTACCGTTTTTTGTGCCGCTTTCCAACATTTTGCGAAGTCAAGGCGCGGGACAAATTGACGTTCAGCCAAGCGCGAGTTCTGACATCAGCACTCTGACAGCAAAAGGCGTTCCGTCATTCGGACCGTGGTATGATACGCGGACTTATTTCAATTATCACCACACCGAAGCCGATACTTTTGACAAGGTCATTCCGAAAGAACTTGCCGAAAACGCTTCGGTAATGGCAGTTTTGGCGTATGGTTTGGCAAATCTGGAACAACCTCTGCCGCGTTGAGTTCCAGGTTCCAGGTTTCAAGTTCCAAGTTTTATGGGTTGCTTCGATCAATTTCAAATGATAACTTTTAATAAATTGACCTGGAACCTTAAACTTGGAAGTTGGAACTTGAAACTAATTTTATGAACAGACCACCACCGTATTTTCCGCAAAATCAGCTCTCGCCGCCGGACGAAAATCGTTTTAAGAAATTCAAATTGATAGTCGCTTCAGCGATCATCTTTTTAATTCTGCTTGTCATCGGCGCAGGCGTTGGAATTTTTTACTTAGTCCGATGGGCGATGTCCTAAAATCATTTTAATGACATTAAGCTGGTGAGCAAAAGTAGTATCTGATTTTGGCTGTGAGTTCAGAGTAACGCATTTATGCGTGAAGTCGCCCGCGAAGCGCGGCGACCGCACGGCTGAAGCCGTTACTCTGAACGCGGCGACCGCACGGCTGAAGCCGTTACTCTGAACGCGCTCAAAATACCGCCTTACTTTTGGTCACCTGCTTAGTAAAAGTCGGAAAATAACATACCCTTGTTCAGTCAAATATGAATTGACGGATTGGCTGATTTGTCAGAAGAAGGTTCTGCGGAAGCAGATGGCTTAAGTTTCAAAGTAAGATGTTCGTTTGGCGACATTCAACCACCACGTAGGCGCAGGCGGTTCTGACCTGTCGATTCAACATTGACTGAACAAGGGTATGTTATTTAATTTGTTTTACTTAACAAATAAAGCCGGCAATTTAATTTGCCGGCTTTAGGATTTTCAAATAATAATTATTTATTTCACTTTTTTTAGCGGTTCATGCTTGCATTCGATTTCTTGGCGTTAGCTTTCGCGCCGTCGATCGCCAATTGTTTGGCTTGCGGCATTAATTCGATCGCCCGCAATAATTGATTGTCATATTCGTTAAAAACCTGAAACGAGGTTTGCGAACCGAAAGCAGCGGTGACAAGTTCGGTTCGGATCGTCCGGAGCACGAATTCTTTTTCTTTCTCAATACTAGCCGCCGGAATTTTGTATTTTTGAACCGCGAAATTTTTGAAAGATTGAAAGATCGTGTCGGTAATTTGAAAATCCTTTGATTTAATGTCGTAATCAAATTTGATCGGGCGGTCAACCTTGTAGGTTTCAAATCCGGCAATCTTACCGAAAGCCAGATCGAGCGAAAAGGCAAATACAGGATTGACAAGGGTTTGTTGGATACGAAACCGATCCGGGGTCAATGTCTGCGGTTTGATAACTTCGTCCGGCATAATTCCGCCGCCGCCGTACACCGTTCGGCCGGAATCGGTTTTACTTTCAGGACCCTTTGGAGTCTCAGTGCCGTTTTCGTCACCCGAAGTTCCGCTTTTATTGTAATAATCGTAGAGATTTCCGTTTGAGTAATCGCGCTGGATCAATCGTCCGGAAGGTGTTTCGTATTTTGCAATGGTCAGAAGAAGCATTGATCCATATTCAAGCTGAAAAGGATTTTGAACCAGTCCTTTGCCAAATGTAGTTTCACCGACGATCAACGCGCGGTCGTGGTCTTGAAGTGCGCCCGATAAGATTTCCGAGGCGGAAGCGGTGTTACGGTTGACCAAAACAACCAGCGGCATTACTTCGGGTGACGGGTTTGTCGATGGATAAGTGTCAGCCGTACCGTCTAAACGACCTTTTTGAGTGAATACAGTTTGCCCTTTGCCGAGAAAAGTATTGGCAATCGAATAGGCCTCGCGAACCAACCCGCCGCCATTGTTGCGCAGATCAATGATCAGATGCTGCATTCCTTCCGCTTTGAGTCTGGTCAGCGCCTCACGAAATTCGGCGAAAGTCGTTTGGTTAAATCCGCCTGACATATTGATGTATCCAAAGCCGGGGCGAATCATATACGCTTCGGAAATAGATGGTTGAGCGACCGCATCGCGGATAATTTCGACGGTTTCACGCTTGCCGGTGCCGTATTTTTCAACCGCAAGTTTCGCAACTGTCCCGCG
>JANLTD010000718.1:0-3255 GCA_031362765.1 Acidobacteriota bacterium
TGCATTCGAGATGCGAAGCAGATGTTCTTTAACGCGCTGAAATTCAGAAGTGCTGATGATGTATTCATCCTTTTCGGGGAATCTTGCAACGAGTGCGAGACTTGCGTCGCGGCGGTCGAGCGATTGCGGGTGCGACGAGAAAAGCTTTTCAAGCGTGCCGGCTTTCTTTTTATTTTGCGAAGCGAGTTTTTCAAACATCGTCGCCATTCCGGTCGGGTCATAACCCGAAGCGTATAGATATTGAACGCCGAGCCGGTCGGCTTCTTCTTCGGCACCGCGCGAGAATTTCAGCATTCCGAGCGCGCCCAAGATTCCGCCGCCGTTTTGCAGAACCGTGCTGACAATGCCGCCGCCGAAGATGATTCCGGCAAGCATTCCGTAATTCATCGCCTGGGCTTTGCCTTGATTTTCCATCGCGTGGCGCGCGCAAACGTGGGCGATCTCGTGCGCCATCACGCCGGCGAGTTCCGATTCGTTATCGGCGGCGAGGATCAAACCTTTGTTGACATAAAAGAATCCGCCCGGAAGCGCGAAGGCGTTGACTTCGTCCGAATCAATGACCTTGATCGTAAAAGGAACTTTGGCATCCGAATGAAGTACGATATTTTGTCCGACGCGGTTGATATATTCGGTGACCAGTTCATCGTCAACCAGCTTTGCCTGCTGTTCAACTTCCAGAGAGAGCTGCCGGCCGAGCGAAATCTCCTTTTCACGCGAACCGCCGAGCCAACCCCAAAATTTATCGCCGCCGCTATTGATGTTGCGTTTGCCGATCATTGTCGGGTCTTCGTTGACCGCGAGCGTTTTGCTCGTATTTGGTGTCGGCGTGGTCTGCTTTTCCTGTTTTTTCTTGTCTTTCTTTTGGTCTTTTTTGCTTTGATCATCGGTCGTTTGGGCGGTCGCACGTAATGGCGCAAGCACTAGCGAACTGAGCGAAAAAGCAAACATCAGAAAAAACGCACTTAACTTTTGGACAAATCCTTGACGCATATCTTATATCTCCTAAAAACTATCTTAGCCGATTATTGGAATTGTATCGTTTTCCGGTTTGTAAAATCAACGTCTGTAAGATGCACCCGAATCGCGGAAAGTTGTTAAATCAGGGATTTATTTGAGCAAATATTCGAAAAAAAAACGAAATTTGAAGAAAATTGTTTTTTTTATTGTTAAAAATTGGTAAAGTTGTAGTTGCCGGAAACTTTTTCGGCTCACCGTCCGGGTAACATTCACCTCTTCTGACACATTTTAGTATCCGCTGATTTTTACAATGAAACGCATCTGAGTAGGTCTTTAGTTTTTGGTTTTATTCAATGGAAACCCTTTGATTTTCAACCAAGACTCCGAAAAATAAGCGTATTGGTGAGAAATTCACTAACAATTCGGCAATTTCTTTCAAAAAACCAAAAACCAAAGACCAAAGACCTAAACAATTACAATGAAACGCATAAACGAAAAAGTTAAGGATTTGGTCGAAGTTCGCTCGTATAAAAGTCTCAACGACTTTTTTTCCGATCCGGCTGAAACTCTGGCTGCCTACCATTTTACGGATGCAACCTCGGAAATGATGTCGAAATGGTTCGACCGGATCATCGAAGTTGATCAGGGAAACGGACGCTCGATGGCTCTTGCCGGTTATCGAGGCGTTGGGAAAAGCCATTTTTTAGCATCTCTCGGCGCGATCCTTGCGCAGCCCGAACTTCGTTCAAAAATTTCCGAGCAGCACGTTTCTACCAGTATGCAGAGATTGAAACGCCGCCGTTATCCGGTTGCTTTTGTGCGTCGCGGAACTCATCCGACGTTCATCGAAGAACTGAAAGACGCGATTGCGCGCTGCTTTTTGGTCAAAGTTTCCGAGTTGGGTAATTCGATCCCCGAATTGCTCAGAGCGGCAGTTGAAAAATCGGGCGACCTGTCATTTATACTGATCGCCGATACGGCCGTTGAACGCGCTTCGCGGGTTTCGCGTGACGATGGTTTACAACTCGGCGAAATTGCCGAACTAGCGGCCGATCTTAATATGTTTGTGGGCGTTGCGCTCGACGACGACATTGCCGGAGCCGATGGCGTGAATGCGGCGATCGCGCGGAGTTTTTCGATTGATTATCTCGATCAGGAACATCTCTACAAAATTGTTGACACCCACGTTTTTCCAAAACATCGCCAGACTGAGACTCTGCTTTACGAGATATATTCCTATTTCAGAGAAGTTTTACCTAATTTTCGCTGGAGCGAGCAGCGGTTCAGCGCGCTCTATCCGCTTCATCCGATAATTTTGGAAACGGCGCCGTTCATCAGACTTTATGCCCCGGAATTTGCGCTCCTTGGGTTCGCCTCAGAATCTGGAAACAAAATCCTCGGCCGTCCGGCAAATTCGCTGATCGCGCTTGACGAGGTTTTCGATTGCACCGAGCGGGCATTGCGGAAGGTTGAAGATCTGCAGGATGCTTTTGCCGCTTATGACCGTTTGAATTCGGAAATTGTCAGCGGCATTCCGGTAATGCAAAGGCTTCAGGCAAAGCTGATTCTCAAAGGCTTGCTGCTTTTATCGCTTGACGGCGACGGAACGACGGCCGGTGAAATATGCGCGGCAATGTTGATCTTTGACGAAAACGATCCCCAACACGGGTTGCAGATGGTTGAAAATCTTCTTGAAACTTTTGTTTCGGCGCTGCCTGACCAAATTTGGCG
This sequence comes from Acidobacteriota bacterium, assembly GCA_031362765.1. Taxonomy (GTDB): domain Bacteria; phylum Acidobacteriota; class Blastocatellia; order Pyrinomonadales; family Pyrinomonadaceae; genus JAFDVJ01. Next base: position 2,689 of record JANLTD010000718.1, read on the forward strand.
CAAAGCCGAAGAAGGCAGGGGAACAAGATACAGTCTGAAAGTCAGCATCAAGGAAAGTCTCAATAATTCCTTAAATGAAGCGATCACCGCGGTTTCGGCCGAAATTGTTCCAAAAGTACTAAAGAAGATCGCCCGTGACCATTTTACCGATTGGACATTCGGTGACGAACCGGACAATCAAAGCGCGAATTGGGCGGATTCACAGATCGTCTGGCGCGGCGGCTCGCGGCGCGGACGTTTGTGCTGGAATCTGGAAAATGACGAAACCGATCAGGTCGCGTTATCGGCCGATCCGTAAGTAACGGATTGGTTGGTTATCATCAGCGGCGAAAATCAGATTTCGCCGCCCGCCGATGATGCAGACGGAGTTCCGCGAGTTTATTGGCAGCACGCGCCCCTTAGAAAAGATGAGATCGACACAATTCTGCGCTATCACGTTTTATTAACCGATGACAAACTCCGCAGCGAATTCGGCGAACAGCTGCGGGCGGCCGGACACGCGCATTCGCTCGCGATCGAGAAAATCTGGAATCGTTTATTTCTTGGCGACGGAAAATTGGTCATTGA
>JANLTD010000780.1:0-2368 GCA_031362765.1 Acidobacteriota bacterium
GCTGCCAAAGCGGGCTTTAGTGAAAAAACAGAAAAGGCGATTAAACAAATAAATGTTACTGTTCAGTCCAAATTTATAGAAATAAACAATGATTAGTCAAGAAGTTTTTTATTTCAGGTAACCGGAAAAAGGATTTTGAGAGGAAATTTGCCATGTGAATTCCCGGAAAGAATACATAACAATAAAGCGAAGCGAGTATGAGCGTCTGTTAGGGAGATTAGACTTTTTAAGCAAACGTGTTGAGGAGCTTGAAGCCCGTTTGAATAAGAACAGCAACAACAGTTCAAAACCACCTTCAAGTGACGGTTTGAAGAAACAGATAAAAAATAACCGGGAGAAAAGCGAACGCAAGCAGGGTGCGCAGGAAGGTCATGAAGGAAGCGGATTAAAACCTTTTACGAAGGTTGATAAAGAAATTGAATGCAAGGTTGAGGGTAAATGCGACTGTGGGGCAGAGCTTACAAAACTGCCGGTCATCAATATCGAAAAAAAACAAGTGGTGGATTTACCGGAAAAGCTCTTTGAAGTAGTGGAATATCATATAGAGGTAAAGAAATGTAGATGCGGACAGATTCACAAGGCGCAGATTCAATATCAAAACAGGGTTCAGTATGGAGAAAAGTTAAAAGCGTTTTTGGTTTACCTAAACATACATCAGCAAATACCTTTTGAAAGAATACAGGAGTTTGCAAGCGATATAATAGGATTGAGCAGCATAAGCGATGGTTTGATTCAATCTGCTGTGCAACAATGCTCCACCAATATGGATAGGCCCATTGAACAAATAAAAACCGCCCTGCTGGAGAGCGAAGTTATTCATGGGGATGAAACGGGCGTGCGCTGTGAAAAAAAGACAAGCTGGCTGCATAGTCTTTCCACGCCATTGTTTACACTGTATTTTTTTCACGCTAAGCGCGGCAATGAAGCCATGGATGCCATGGGCATACTTCCTTTTTTCAAACGCATTTTGGTTCATGACCGCTGGGCGAGCTATTACAAATATTCTTGTATTCATGCTCTTTGCAACAGCCATTTATTAAGAGAATTGAAGTTCATGCATGAAGAAATGAGCAGAAAATGGGCGGAAAAGATCAAGATTCTGCTTCAGAGAGCGAATGGGAGAAAAAACGAAGAAAAAATTACACAACACTTTCAAACAAGAATAAGAAACCAGATAAAAGATATAGTTCATAAAGCTTTAAAAAAGGAGCCCAAAGAAAAATATCAGATAGGAAAGCGGGGTAAAAAACCCAAGGGCAAAGCTATCTGTCTGCTCGAAGTTTTTCGTGATCGTTTGGATGAAGTACTCTTGTTTCTATACAGAGAAAAAGTTCCCTTTGACAACAATCAGGCAGAAAGGGATATTAGAATGATGAAACTGAAACAGAAAATATCGGGTTGCTTTCGCTCAAAAAATGGTATCGAAACATTTTGCAGAATAAGAAGCTACATCTCAACGGTCAAAAAACAAAACAAAAATGTTTGGTGTGCATTAACTTCGGCTATGCAGGGAAATCCGGTGAATTTATTGCTCTATGACTGAACAGTAACAATCTTTTTTTTAATGTCAATGAATGACATCAGTACAGGAGGTTATGTAAGCGTTACAGATGCCCGCAACGCTTGAGGCTGGCACGATTGACGGCTATTCGGTCGGCGAGCCGTGGAACCAGGCCTCGGTTGCCAAGAAAATCGGCGTGCCGATCATCGTCGATCCCGATATTGCCGGCACCACCGGCGACAAGGTGTTCGGCCTGACTGCCGATTTCGCCGCCAAGAACCCCAAGACGACCCAGGCGATTGTCCGCGCGCTGATCCGGGCATCGATGTGGCTCGATGCGGAGGGCGGCAAGAACCGGCCCGAAGCAGTGAAAATGCTCGCCAGTCCGAAATATGTCGGCGCCGATGAAAAGGTGCTGATGGCCTCGATGACCGGCAAGTTCACATTCGGCGAAGGCGACACCCGCGATACGCCGGAGTTCAACCTGTTCTTCGACCAGCAGGCGTCTTATCCGTTCTATTCCGACGCTATCTGGTTCCTCACGCAGATGCGCCGCTGGGGTCAGATCGCCGAGGCCAAGCCCGATCAGTGGTATCTCGACACGGCCAAGGCATCCTACCGCACCGATCTCTATGATGCCGCCGCCGCATCGCTGATCGCAGACGGCAAAGCGCCCGCGGAAGCCTTTCCCAAGACGGATGGCTTCCGCGTCTATACCCGCAAGGCGATCGACGGGGTGGCCTTCAATGCCAAGTCTCCGGCTGCCTATGCCGCAGGCTTTTCCATCGGCCTGAAGGATGGCCAGACGGTTTCGCCCGCAGGCGTCAAGTAAGCTTAGTGCAAGGCAAGGATCGCGTTATGAATGCC
>JANLTD010000795.1:0-2432 GCA_031362765.1 Acidobacteriota bacterium
CGCGAAAATAGCTTTGTGAGCCTTGAGTCGTCGAATTTAACAAGACTTTTTCGCATTGAAGCAACGCTCATGGCAAGCAAGGATGCTCGCGCCCCAGTCATTAAGCCTTAGTTTTCTTTGAAAATAACTTATCACTGAGGCATTACTTGCCGTCTTGCTGCTGTTTGCCGGGAATGTTTCTTGGAAATGAGTTTTGATAAAAATTTGGCAATGTGCGCAGATTGAACGAAGATCTTCATCGTGGTTTAATTGAACGTCAAAAGAATCATTTTCTTGAACTTGAGAAACTTTATTGAGCCATAATTTGCCAAACCAAAATTTATGAAATTAGTTACCGCCGAAGAAGCCGTAAAAAACATCAATTCGGGCGATCACGTTTTTATTCAAAGTGTCGCCGCCGCTCCGCAAACATTGATCAAAGCGATGACCGCGCGGGCTTCAGAATTGCGCGGAGTTGAAATTTATCATCTTCATACCGAAGGGATCGCACCGTATATCGCCCCGGAATATGCGGCGAGTTTTCATACCAACGCGCTTTTTATCGGGGCGAATGTCCGCAGTGCGGTCGCTTCGGGCGAAGCCGATTATATTCCTTCGTTTCTGAGCGAGGTTCCACAGCTTTTTCGCCGCGAGATCCTGCCGATCGAGGTCGCCCTGATTCACGTTTCGCCGCCTGACCGGCACGGATTTTGTTCGCTCGGCACATCGGTTGATGTCACGCTCGCCGGTGTCCAGATGGCGGAATGCGTGATCGCGCAGATCAATCCGAATATGCCGCGCACCCACGGCGACGGAATTATTCACGTTAAGGAAATTGATTTTGCGGTCGAAGTGACGGACGAAATTCTCGAACTTCGGCTGGTCGAATTGTCCGCCGAAGAGCTCGCCATCGGTAAACATTGCGCCGAATTGACCGAAGACGGCGCAACCTTGCAGATGGGGATCGGCGCGATTCCGAATGCGGTTTTGGTGTCACTCAAAAATCATAAAGATTTAGGCATTCACACCGAAATGTTTTCCGACGGGTTGATTGAACTGCTCGAATCAGGCGTCGTTAACGGCAGATTGAAAAAGGTCCATCCGCACAAGGTCGTCTCGAGTTTTACGATGGGAACGCGGCGGCTCTACGATTTTATTGATGATAATCCGGAAATCGTTTTGCTTGATGTCGGCTATGTTAATGACCCGACGGTTATTCGCCGAAATCCGAAAGTGACGGCAATTAACAGCGCGATCGAGGTTGATCTGACCGGACAGGTCTGCGCGGATTCGATCGGCACGCGGCTTTATTCGGGAGTTGGCGGTCAGATGGATTTTATTCGCGGGGCATCTGTTTCGGAAGGCGGAAAACCGATCATTGCTCTACCTTCAGTGACCGGCAGAGGCGAATCGAAGATCGTTCCGTATTTGAAAGAAGGCGCCGGCGTGGTGACGACCAGAGCGCACGTTCATTACGTCGTAACCGAATACGGCGCGGTCAACCTCTACGGCAAAACCCTGCGCCAAAGAGCGAAAGAATTGATCAGCATCGCTCATCCCAATCACCGCGAAGAGCTTGAGCGGCGGGCTTTTGAGCGGTTTAAGGTTTTGGATTAAACCGCGACCGATTCCCGGTATTCGCCCCAGACTTTTCGCGAATGTTAAGGTTTCCAAATCGCAAGGCGTAAATCTAAGCTATCCGGCAAATGGTTGGCAATCAATTCCATATCTTTTTTGTTTTGAGTGGCTAATCCGTAATTATGAGCAAGTGCCGTTGCGACAATAAACGAATCCCGCCAATGTTTATTTCGGTCAGACTGAGAAAGTCTTGCAAAGATATAAGCGGCAATTTCAGAGGCTCTTTGGTTGAAATCAATAACAGAATAGCTAAACAATAATCTATCAATTTCTTGTTTCTGATAATTTGCTTGTTCTACTGTGAAATTCTTCTTGACTAAGCCTTTTTGAATGCCATGATTTGCTTCAAAAACTGTTGTTGAAGGAATAGCAGGAAAGCGGTTTGTATGAGAAAGATGTTGTTTGGATCTTTCCAACACATATTTTTGTTTGTTCCTCAGATGCGTAAAAATATCGTTGTCAAGAGCCAGCGGAAGTTCAGGTGGAAAGTCAAAAATTAGCATAGAGGTTTTTAAAAATTAAAGGCTTCTTTCTCCAAAATTGGACGTTCTGTAAGAGCTTCAATTTGTTCATCTGATAGCCCTTCAAAGGCATTTGAAAAGCTATTGATGTGTTTTTTAAATGTGGATCGTCATGTGCCTACCACTCCAGATTAACTCAGATCCATTCAAAAGATTGTATGAACCAGCATATTTGCTGCACACAAGTCAGGTCTGGCAGCTATTGCTTGAGCTGCAGAATCATATTTTTAGCATTGATGATCAGGAAACGTTAGAGGCAACTGTTCAAACAATATACATAGCTTACTGTTGGAG
>JANLTD010000812.1:0-5051 GCA_031362765.1 Acidobacteriota bacterium
GCATCACGGACGCGAAAACGAGCGGCGACATACATTTTTTCCCGATGACCTGGGCAAAGGCGCGGCAGGAAGGAAAGGAAATCGAAAAGAAGCTTGGAATATTATGAATAAAACCGCGATTCCGTTTCAAACCATAGATTGGGATTCGGTTCCGAAAATTGAATACCGGGGCGAAAGCGGATCAGCTTTCTGGCAGACGGTTGAATTCGGGGGATTGCGCGTGCGGTTGGTCGAATATTCCGACGGATACGCTGCCGATCATTGGTGTCAAAAGGGTCATATCGTTCATTGTCTTGAGGGCGAATTCGTCACCGAACAACAATCGGGCGAAAACATTGTTCTGAAAAAAGGAATGACCTATATTGTTTCGGATGATTTGAGTTCGCATCGTTCGATCGCGGAAACGACCGTCAAATTGCTGATAATTGACGGCGATTTTTTGAAGCCTTTGTAAAAATCGAGAGCGTAAAGTTAAAGATGAAAAAAACAGAAATAGCAATTGTCGGTCTTGGCGGCGTTGGCGGATATTTCGGATTCAAGCTCGCCCAAAAATATGGGCAAAATGATGATGTTCGGATCACGTTCGTTGCCCGCGGAGAAACGTTTGAAGCAGTTGAAAAAAATGGATTAACTTTAATTTCACCCGAACATTCAAACAGTGTCGCGAGACCGGCAAATTTGTTACAAGATGTTCGGAATCTATTGAACCCTGATGTGATCGTGATTTGCGTCAAAGAATACGACCTTGAGAACATTTGTTCGCAATTAAAAGACAAAGTCCGGGACGACACGATTTTATTGCCTTTGATGAACGGCGTTGATATCTACGAAAGAATTCGCAAGATCATACCGCGCGGCATTATTCTTCCTTCCGGTGTTTATGTCGCATCTCATATCAAACAGAAAGGAATTGTTGAGCATCAAGGCAATGCCGGGAAGATCATTATCGGAAAAGATCCGCAACGCGCTGAATATGACCCGCAATTGCTGGTTGATCTGTTAAAAGACGCGGCTATTGATGTTGAATTCAAAGAGAATTCTTTTCTTGATATTTGGACAAAATTTTTCTTTATCGCAAGTTTCGGTCTTGTTTCGGCAAGATACAACAGACCGATCGGCGAAGTAAATGCGGATGTTCAACTGCACGAAAGAGCCGCTTTGATAATGAGGGAAATTAAGGCAATCGCCGAAAAGAAAAATATCGGGCTTCCGCCAAACATCATCGAGTTGACTTTTCAAAAATCAAAGACCTTTCCATTTCAGACGCCAACTTCTTTACAACTTGATGTTCAATCGGGAAAAGTAAAGAACGAGTTGGAATTATTTGCCGGTGCGATCATAAATTATGGCAGCGAATCAGGCATTTCGGTCTTTGAAACAAAGAAAATTTATAATGAAATAAAGGAAGAATTGTTGACCGCGCAAAACAGTTCGGCTTGACGCGAATCTGAAGTTTGCAGTAACTAATCAGGTCTTTGGTCTTTGGTTTTTGGTCTTTGGTTTTTTCAATGGAAACACTTTGATTTTTGATCAAAATTTCAGAAACCTAAGCGAATTGGTGAGAAATTCATCGCCAATCTTAAATTTCTTTCAAAAAACCAAAAACCAAAGACCAAAGACCAAAGACCTAAACAATTACAGTTTGCGGATCAATGCTTCGGGACATAGATCTAACGAATATGAACACTATAGGAAAAGTCAATCTGGCAGAAAAATTTGAGCTGATAAATGAACATTGGCGGCCGAAAGTGGTCGGCGAACTCAACGGTCAGGAAATTAAGCTCGTCAAATTCAAAGGCGAATTTCCGTGGCATCATCACGAAACGGAAGACGAAATGTTTATGGCGGTGAAAGGTACTTTCCGCATTGAATTTCGCGATAAAACCGTTGAGCTCAGGACAGGCGAATTTATAATTGTCCCGCGCGGTGTTGAGCATCGTCCGGTTGCCGACGCGGAAGTCGAAGTTTTATTGTTCGAGCCTGCGCAGTTGTTGAATACAGGGAACATCAGAGACGCGGAATTTACTGCGCCGATTGGCGACAAGATTTAATGCAGTTGCAAAATCACAAACTGCATCCGAGACTTCCAGGCGATATTTATTATGAAAAAACTTCTTTTCCTGTTCATCGTTTTTATATTTTGTCCGCCAATGGCGGCGGCGCAGAAAAGTATGAAATCAAGACCTAAAATAAAAAAACCAATGATGATCAAACCTGATAATATTGCAAAATGTTTGCCCGCCGGAATCACACTTGAAACGGTTGTTTCCGCAAAAAAAATGGGATTTGATAACGTTACGCAAACACAAAAGGTCAGCATCATTTATGTCAAAGAAACGCTCACAAAAATCGGCGGAAAGTGTGTTGCGGGAAAATTGAACGATTCAGCCGGAAAGGAAATAAAATTTTATCATTTGCAAGGTTGTTGGGGAAATCCGCCGTTTGATTATCAGGAAATTTTAGCTGATCAAGCCAAAGAACTGTCTGAATTGCGAAAGAAATTTACCGTTATTGAACTAACTTGTAACCCAACCGCCGATATGATTATGTAGAAGTTCGGGCAATTAAATTGCGAATCAGGGGTTGAATAGAGAAACTGAAAAGTTGTTTGCAAACTCAAAATTCAGGGTGAAAAGTGTCAAACATAGGACGCGGACAAACGCGGATTAAGCGGATGATCGCGGATTTCTGAAAAAACCGCGTAAATCCGCCGAACCCGCGTTCGTCCGCGTCCCATTTCTTTAAAATGTTTCTAATCATTGAAGTTTTAAGCAAATGCGCGCTGACATTTTTCAACTCCTGATTCGCATTTAACGATGTTTTTAGGATTTGTGAGCAAAATCACATAAATTTGACCGAAAGGCTCGGATAATTTCCGTATGAAATCAGATCTCTATATCGCACAACACGCCAATCTACGACCAATTTACGAAATCGCCGAACAGCTCGAGCTCGCGCCCGATGATTTTGATATTTACGGCAGCCCGTATATCGCGAAAGTCCGGCTTGATGTTCTGGACAGGATCAAAACTCGCCCGAACGCCAAATATATAGACATTTCGGCGATCACGCCAACGCCGCTCGGCGAAGGGAAATCTACGACGCTGATCGGTCTCGGTGAAGCGATGAAGCATCTCGGCAAGCGCGCCGTTGTTTCTCTCCGGCAGCCTTCGCAGGGACCGACCTTCGGTATCAAAGGCGGCGCCGCGGGCGGCGGTTATTCGCAGGTCGTCCCGATGGAAACGTTCAATCTCAATCTGACGGGCGATATTCACGCGGTCACGGCGGCAAACAATCTGCTCGCGGCGATGATCGACAATAAATTGATGCGCGGCAACCCGCTCAATATTGACCCGTTCAGCCTGACGTGGAAGCGCGTCGTTGATACGAATGACCGCGCCTTGCGCCATATCATCATCGGTCTCGGCGGAAAATTGGAAGGCGGCAATCCGCGCGAAACCGGTTTTGACATTACGGTCGCTTCGGAAGTGATGGCAATCCTCGCGCTGACCAATTCGCTGGAGGATATGCGTGCGCGTTTCGGACGCATTGTCGTTGGGATGACGAACGATAAAAAGCCAGTCACGGCGGAAATGATCGGCGCCGCGGGCGCGATGACGGTTTTGATGCGCGACGCAATTCGCCCGACGCTGATGCAAACGCTCGAAAACACGCCCGCCCTGGTGCACGCCGGTCCTTTTGCCAACGTCGCGCACGGCAACAGCAGTATCTTGGCCGATCTGATCGGTGTTAAATGCAGCGATTATCTCTTTACCGAATCAGGTTTCGGTGCGGACATCGGCGCGGAAAAGTTCTTTAATATAAAGTGCCGTTACAGCGGATTGAAACCCGATGCCTGTGTGATCGTCGCGACGATCCGCGCGCTGAAATCGCACAGCGGAAAATATAGAATCGTCGCGGGCAAACCCTTGCCGCCGGCAATGCTTGAAAATTCGGTCGCGGATGTCGAAGCGGGCGCGGCAAACCTGCGCAAGCAAATTGAAAACGTCAAGATCCACGGCGTCACGCCGGTCGTCGCGATCAATGCATTTGACAGCGACCACCCGGAAGAGATCGAAGCCGTAAAGCGCATCGCGATCGAATCGGGAGCGCTCGGCGCAGCAGTCTCACGGCATTGGGCGGACGGCGGCAAAGGCGCGATCGAGCTCGCTGAAATGGTTATTGAAGCCGCCAATCAGCCGAACGAATTCAAATTCTTATACGAGCTCGAACAAACGATCAAAAGCAAGATCGAGGCAATTGCGACCAAGATCTACGGCGCAAAAGATGTCAGTTTTTCAACCGACGCGACGCGCCAGATCAAAGACTACGAGGCCAACGGTTTCGGCAATTTGCCGATCTGTATGGCAAAAACTCATCTCAGCTTGAGCCACGACCCGACATTAAAAGGTGCGCCGTCCGGCTTTACGCTGCCGATCCGCGAAGTTCGCGCAAGTGTCGGCGCGGGTTTTATTTATCCGATCTGCGGCGATATGCGGACAATGCCCGCGCTGCCTGAACATCCCGCGGCAGAAAGAATTGATATTGACGAAAACGGCAACATTGTCGGACTGTTTTGATTGTTTCGGTTGGTTCAGACTTACAAAAGATACCGAACGGTAATGCCTCTGCAGAAAGTTACAGAAAGATTTTCTGCCTGCGAAAGACACGAAAAATACGAAAAAAGATTTAAGTCTTTATTTTTATTTTCGTGTCTTTCGTTTCTTTCGTAGGCAAATTTAACTTTTTACTGAGGCATTACACCGAATGAGAATTGTCCGTTTTAGCTGTGACCAAAAAAGAGTATGATAGTTTAAATGGATAAATCGGGGAAAAGCGATACTGAATAGATTGCGGCAATCCGAAATCCAAAATTGAACTATGTCAGAATTAAACGATTTGTATCAAGAAGTTATTTTAGACCACAACAAAAATCCGCGAAATTTTCGCGAGATTGAAAACGCTGACCGAACGGCGGACGGCAATAATCCGCTCTGTGGCGACGCGCTCCGTGTTTATGTCGCAATGGAAGACGATAAAGTAAAAGATGT
>JANLTD010000831.1:0-3623 GCA_031362765.1 Acidobacteriota bacterium
GATGATCTGCTCCCGCAGTTGGCGGCCGCAGACATCCGCATCGTCGGCCTGAATGAGTTGAGCCCGGCGCACAGCCAGGCCATGCAGGAGTTCTACGACGACTGGATCTTTCCCGTTCTGACACCACAGGCGGTTGATGTCAGCCATCCGTTTCCGTTTGTTTCAAACACGAGCCTGAATCTCGGTTTGATCGTTGAACCCGAAGAAGATTTCCCGCTCAATAAGCTCGGACATCTTTTTACAAATCGCCGATTTGCGCGGATCAAGCTGCCGCCGAATGTTACGCGGCTGATACCGATTGACGACAGCGAATCGCGTTTTGTGCTGCTCGGCGAACTTGTTTCCGCCAACGTCGCGACGCTTTTCCCGAATATGAAAACCGGCAAGCCGTGTCTTTTCCGCGTCACGCGCGATGCTGACATCGAGATCCGCGAAGACGAAGCGGGCGACATCCTGCGCACGATCGAGCTTGAACTTCATCACCAAAAACGCTTCAGTTTTCCCGTCCGGATGGAAGTTGCGGCTTCGATGCCCGCCGAAATGATTACATATCTGGCCGGTTCGATCGGCCTTACAGAACGCGATATTTTTCGCGTCGAGGGATTTTTGAACATCCCCGATCTGATGCGTTTTTATTCGCTTGACCGCCCCGAACTGAAAGACAAACCGATCACATATTCGATCCCCGCAGCCATCAAACGCAACGAAAATATCTTTGACATATTAAAAGAAAGAGACATTCTTCTGCATCATCCATACACGGCTTACAGCACCGTCACGGATTTTATCAATGCTGCCGCCGAAGACGAACAGGTTTTGGCGATCAAAATTTGTCTATACCGCGCCGGCAAAGATTCACCCGTCATCAAATCGCTGGTCAAGGCAAGCCGCAACGGCAAACAGGTTGCCGCGCTCGTCGAACTCAAAGCGCGTTTTGATGAAGAAAACAATATCGAATGGGCGCGCCGTTTGGAAGCCGAAGGCGTTCACGTTGTGTACGGGATGCGCGGGATGAAAACGCATTCAAAGGTCGCATTGATCGTCCGCAGCGAAGCGGACGATCTGCGCCGCTACGTTCATATTGCGACGGGCAATTACAACCCGACGACGTCACGCATCTACACCGATCTCGGCTTGCTGACAAGCGACCCGCAAATCGGCGCGGATGCAACCGATCTGTTTAATTTTCTGACCGGTTATTCGTATCAGGACGAGTTTCGACAATTGATGATCGCGCCTATCAATCTGCGCGAGAAAATGATCGAATTGATCGGGCGCGAAACCGAAAACAAGAAAAACGGCAAAGAAGCCCGGATCATCGTCAAGGTCAACTCACTGACCGACGATAAGATCATCGCCGCGCTTTACCGCGCCTCGCAATCAGGTGTCAAAATTGATCTGATCGTTCGCGGAATCTGCACACTGCGCCCCGGCATCGAAGGTCTTTCGGAAAATATCCGCGTGGTTTCGATCGTCGGCCGATTTCTTGAACACAGCCGCGTTTTCTATTTTGCGAATGACGGCAGCGAAGAGATCTATATCGGCAGCGCGGATTGGATGCACCGCAATCTCGACCGCAGAGTCGAAGCCATCGTGCCGATCAAAGATGCCAAACTCAAACAATACCTTAAGGAAGAAATCCTTGCCGCCTATTTGCAGGACAATGTCAATGCTTCCGTTCTCCAACCCGACGGAACTTACAAAAAGATCAACGCCGGTGAACATGAGATCAAATTCGATTCGCAAATATATTTCGTCGGACAGGAAATTTAGAGTTTCAAGTTCCAAGTTCCAAGTTCCAAGTTCCAAGTCTTAAGTTTAGGATTTGTACGCAGTTTTAACCGGCAACATAAAACCAGATTTTGAACTCTGAACTTGAAACTTGGAACTTGAAACTTGGAACTTTTCGTTGACTTTCCCGACGCCAAAGCATAAATTTTAAACATCAGGCAAAATTCTTAGACTTTCGCCGCTCCCAATTCGTCAAACAACTTGATAGATCTTTTCGCCTTTAGGAGTAAATATAGAATGAGATTCCCTGTTCGTAGGTTGATTTTTACGAAATTGCTCGTCATTTTCGCGGCAATTTTGGTCGTTTTCGGAGTTTTGATATTTTCAAACAAGTATGAAAAGGTCGGCGCGGCATCTTCGGGTCCATCGGCTTCGCATACAAACGCGCCGGGCGAAGACAATTGCACGTCTTGTCATGCTGATTTTGCTGTCAACAGCGGTACGGGAAGCGTTTCGATCTCGGCGCTGCCGGCAAATTATCTGCCGAATCAGCAAGTTTCGATAACGGTCGCGACGGCTCAGTCGGACGCGACAATTTACGGATTCCAACTCACCGCGATTGATTCGCAAGGGAAAAAAGTCGGCACATACACATTGCCGACGCAAAACCCTGCAAAAATGCAGTTAATAGACGGAATCGTCGGCGGCAATCCGCGGCAATACATCGAACATACGGTTGACGGGATTATTCCGACCCAGTTCGGCTCGAATTCGTGGACTTTTACATGGACTGCGCCGAATCGCCGCGTCGGAAAAGTAAGTTTTTATGTCGCGGGAAATGCTTCCAACAGCGACGGACAAGTTTCGGGCGACTATATTTACACAGCAACGAAAAGCACTCTTTCGGGAAGCGCCGTGGCTAATTTCGACACTGACGGCAAGAGCGATTTTTCGGTTTTTCGACCGTCAACCGGCGTTTGGTATGCGCTCAACAGCACCAATGGCGGCTTTCAGGCGTTGGCTTTCGGCTTAAACGGAGATAAAATCGCGCCGGGCGATTATGACGGCGACGGCAAAACAGATTTTGCGGTTTTCCGTCCATCAACGGGCGTGTGGTATGTCCAGAAAAGTACCGGCGGTTTTCTGATCACGCAATTCGGTTCAAATGGTGATATTCCGGTGCCCGGTGATTATGACGGCGACGGCAAATCCGATGTTGCAGTTTTCCGCCCGTCAACCGGTGTTTGGTATATTTATCGCAGTTCCGACGGAACCTACGACATTCGCCAATTCGGCATCAGCACCGATAGCGTGACGCAAGGCGATTATGACGCAGACGGCAAAACCGACATCGCCGTTTTTCGTCCGTCAACCGGCGTGTGGTATGTCTGGAAAAGCACCGACAACAACTTCATATTTTTTAACTTCGGTCTCAGCGAAGATAAACCCGCGCAAGCCGATTATGACGGGGACGGCAAAACCGATTTTGCGGTTTTCCGTCCGTCAAACGGCGTTTGGTATGTTCAACGGACGACCACCGGATTCGGCTCGATCCAATTTGGCTCGACGGGCGACAAACCCGTTCCCGCCGATTACGACGGCGACGGTCTGGCGGATTTTGCCGTGTACCGCAACGGCGTTTGGTATGCTTTCAGGAGCTCCGATTTAGGCGTCTCGATCGCATCGTTCGGGCTTGCGGGCGATGTCCCGGTACCGAGCGGTTATCTCGCCGAATAAACTTTTTTGTGACCAATGCGAAAGCCGCCGGTTTTGACAAACTGGCGGCTTTTTTAATAAGAGCAGACAACATCAATAAATATTAAGGAACGTGTAAATAATAAGTTATAACGGTATAAATATAAAACTAGCGGTTGAGAGTCGGGCTACTGCCC